>JAJYNT010000435.1 GCA_021786215.1 Chloroflexota bacterium
TGGCCCCCGTGGCCGGTCGAACGGTAGACGTCGATCCGGAGCTCCTCTTCCTTGATGTCGACCTCCACCTCGTCGGCCTCGGGCAGCACCGCAACGGTTGCTGTGGAGGTGTGGATTCGACCGCCCGACTCGGTCACCGGTATCCGCTGTACCCTGTGCACACCGCTCTCGAACTTCAGCCGGCTGTAGGCGGCCTTGCCCACAACCTCGAAGATCACCTCTTTGAAACCCCCGATGCCGGTCTCGTTGGTGTTCAGCATCTCCACTCTCCAGCCCTTGGTCTCGGCGTATCGAGTGTACATGCGAAACAGGTCGCCGGCAAAAAGGGCTGCTTCCTCGCCGCCGGTTCCGGCCCGGATCTCGACGATCACGTCTCGCTCGTCGTTGGGGTCCTTGGGTCGGAGCAGCTCCAACATCTTTTCCTCAAGCCGTTCCCTCCGGCTCTCGAGGCCCTCTACCTCCTCCCGGATCAGATCCACCATCTCGAGATCGCCTCGGGACTCCTCCAACAGCTCTCGGTTTTCTTGGATCTGCCGCTGGATCTGGCAGTACTCTCGATAGAGGCCTACAGGCTCCTCAAGCCTCGACTGCTCGCGCCCAAGCTTCTGCAACTGCTCGGGATCGGAGGCGATCTCCGGTTGAGACAGCATTTCGGCTATCTCATCGTACCGTCTCTCCATCTCGGCTATGCGCTCAAACAACGGTTCATCACCCCTTTGCCGGCAGGAGTTTCTCCAGCGCCGTCGCTCGGGGCTCCTGCCATTGCCTGCTCTCCACCATGTCCCGGACGGTGACCGTCCCTTCCCGGACCTCTTGCTCTCCCAGAATGAAGGCGAAGCGAGCTCCCAGGTTGTTTGCCTGCTTCATCTGCGCCTTGAGGCTGCGACTCCCTAGGGTCATGACCGTGGCGATCCCCATCCGCCTGGCCTCGTCGGTTAGTTCGAAGGCCGGCAGTCTGGCCTCATCCCCCAGGTAAGCCACGTAGAGCAGCGGCTTACCCACCTCCGGAACCTCGACACCCTGTTCCTTCAGGTTGAGGATGATCCGCTCGATCCCGGCGGCGAATCCGATGCCCGGCGTTGGCTTCCCTCCCAGCTGCTCCATCAACCCGTCGTAGCGCCCGCCCCCGCCGACCGCAGCCTGGGCACCCAGGGTAGCCGGATACACCTCGAAGACCGTGCGGGTGTAGTAGTCCAGGCCACGCACCAGCCTCGGGTTCAGAGAAACAGGCAGCTTCAGGGCATCCAGCATCCCGCGTAGCTGGGCGAAGTGCTCCCGACAGTCGTCGCACAGGTGCTCCGCGCTGGCTGGAGCCGCCAGGATGGCCGGCTGGCACCGCTCGTTCTTGCAGTCCAGCAACCGCAACGGGTTGATCTCCAGCCGCCGCTGGCAGTCGTGGCACAGTCCCATTTTGTGCTGGGTGAAGTGGTCGACCAGCGACTCCAGGTATCGGGGCCTGCAGTTCGGGCATCCGATACTGTTCAACTGTATGGTCAAGTCACGCAGCCCCAGCGCCTCCAGGAAGCGCCACAGCAGCAGGATCACCTCGGCATCCACGGCCGGCGCGCCCTCGCCGACGGCCTCGACCCCGAACTGATTGAACTCCCTAAACCGGCCTGCCTGCGGGCGGTCATATCGGTACATGCTCATCAGGTAGTACATCTTGACTGGCTGCGGCCGGCTGGCCATTCCGTGCTCCAGGTAGGCTCGCAGCACCGGCGCGGTGCCCTCAGGTCGAAGGGTCAGACTCTCGCCGCCTTTGTCTTCGAACGTGTACATCTCTTTGGTTACGATGTCGGTGCTTTCGCCGACCCCACGCACAAAGAGAGAGGTGTCCTCGAAGGTTGGGGTGCGGATGAGACCGTAGCCGAATTGGTCAGCAATCTGGGTTGCGGTGCTCTCCACGTAGCGCCAGTACTTCTCTTCTTCAGGCAGCAGGTCCTGAGTGCCGCGCGGCGCCTGGTACACTAACATCCCTCGCATCACAAAATGGCTTGAGTGCCGGAAGACACTCAAGCAAACTGGCTCAACATCGCCACTTACATTATAGCACGCCGGCTGATGACCGTTACTTGATACTGTAGGTCACCTGTACCACCGTGCGAATGTCCCGGGTCCCAGGAGATATCGGGGTTCGGGGTGCAGCGGCGACGGACGGTGCGGCCGCCATCGCCATCGGGACCGGCGTCGTTTGCGGCGAGACGGTCTCCTGTATGGCTATGGGCGGTCCCAGGACGACGCCGGCCGCCTTCGCAAGTTGGTCAGCTTTGGTCTTCGCGTCCTTCATGGCCTGGTCCCTCCCCTGTGCCCCGGCGGCGGTTGGGTCGCTCACCGAGAAGCTGATCCCTTGAACCTGGGTGGCGCCCGATGAGACCACGGAGTCGAGCAGCCCTCCCATCTTGGAGAGATCTCGGACTGTTACAACGACAAGGTTGGTGGCTCGATAACCTTTGAGGACAGGGGTGTGCGTTGAGTAGTCATAATCCGGCTGGAGATCGGCCCTGATAGTCTGAATGTCCTTGTCCTGGATGCCCTGGCTCTTCAGTTCGGACATAACCGAGTCCATCTTCGAGGCTGCATCCTGCTGGGCACCGGAAGCCGAGCTGTTGGTTACCTCCACCCCCAGGGTGACCTTGGCGATATCTGGCGTGACCGTCACGGTGCCCTCTCCGGTTACGGTGATGCCCGCGGGCGTAGCGGAGCCTATCTGGGTGATTGGGACTGCCATCGATTGTGCTGAGGTTGAAGCGTAGGTTGCGGCCCGAGTGGGGGCCGGCTGCGTCCACGTACCGATCTGAGTGGAGGCCGCAGCGGCAATCAGAACGACGGCCAGAACTGCGAGTACCAGTCTGCGCATTGTTTGGACTCCTTATCTCTCTTTGACTATCTCCGGCGATTGTGCCACCAGATGCCACCCGTGGTCAGTCCCAACAGCAGGGCAAGTCCGCCTGCGAGGCCCTGAAGTAACGGCCACAGAGAGGGGCGACCGGGAACCTCCGACGCCTGTGCTTGGTAGCCGGCCGTTGAGCGGGCCGTGGTACCGGCTGCCCCCTGCGCCACTTGCCCGATTCGCGACTGCCCCTCCGCGGCAGAGGCGGAGACCGCGGGGAGACTCGGGGCTTCCCGGGTGAGAGGCTGCGCCGGGTTCGAGGCTGCCGAACGCGTTGGAGCCGGTGCTGCAGCTGCCGGTGCGGCTGGTGCCAAGGAGCGCTGGGCTTCAGCTGCCCGTTCGGCGCTGGCTGCTCCCTGCCCGAGGGACTCGGCCGTCGACGATCCCCTTCCATCGGCGGCGGTAATCTGAGATGTGGCTCGCGCAGCCTGATGGATGGCGGAACTGCTGCCGGCGATGGGTAGCACATTCGGTAGCGTCAGGAGGACGACAAACGCCGCGGCAGCCAGCCCGGTCGCAGCCCGTAGCCAGTAGAAGCCGCGGGGCTGCAGCGCCCTGTTGGGAGTGGCTTCGAGGGTGAAACCACGGGGCAGCCTGATTGGCGGGAGGCTTTGTAGCATCTGCCGGGTCGCACGCAGGGCATGAAGCTCGCGACTGCATTCCTGACATTCAAGCAAGTGGCTCTCCACCGTCGCCCTCTCATCTGCCGAGAGGCGCCCATCCATGTACTCGGAAAGCGACTCCCGCAGCGCCTCGTGTCCCATATTCCTCTTTCGTCTCAAGAAGTTCAGCCCCATACTTCCACTCGCTACCCATCCGTGGCGAGAGTCGTCGTCTCTCCGTGTGCGACCTCGTCCCTCTCAAAGTAATGACGCAGGGAAGACGGCAATAGTTCCGCGTGTTCGGATAGATATCCTCGCAGCGTCGTGCGCCCCCGATTCAGGCGGGACTTGACGGTGCCGATATTTGTCCCCGTGGCCGTAGCTGCCTCCTCGTAGCTCATCCCCTGAACGTCGCAGAGGATGACCGTGGCCCGCTGATCCGGAGAAAGGAGTTCGAGACTCGACTCGATGCAGGCCATCACCTCCCGAGAGAGGATCACCTGCTCCGGGGTGGGGCCGCCATCGGTGATCTGGAGAACTGGGGAGTCCTCGAACTCGCCCATCGAATCCAACGATTCAGCGGGGTGCCGTCGCGCTGCCCGTAGCTGGTCGTACACGTGGTTGAGGACGATTCGAAGGAGCCACGCCTTGAAGGCCCCACCCCTGAATTGGTGGATCCTCGTGTAGGCCGCCAGAAAGGAGTCCTGGGTCGCGTCGGCCGCCGCCTGCTCGTCGTGGAGCATCCGGTAGGCGAGACCGTAAGACGCCTGCTGGTAAGCGATCACCAGCCGGTTGAAGGCCTGCACGTCGCCCCTCTTGCTGGCCTCTATCCAGACCGACTCGTCCACTTCACTCCCCCGACGGCGTTCCGACGGCGCTGATTGTAGCAGACTTTGATCTTAGGGTTAGGACCTGGAACCTCAGCCCTGGCGATGGTTGGTACGGCTCTTTATGGCCAGGAGATGCCAGATGACGAGAGCGATGCCGATCAAGGTAGTGGAGACGCCGGGTACCATCCAGGGGCCTAGCCCGTAGGGATAGGGAGACCCCACCAGGAATCCCACCGGGTAGAGGGCTACGGAGAGCGCGAGCCCGACCATCGCCACCACGATACCGACGAAGAGCACCACGCGAGAGGGACGAGCGGCTCTCATGCGCACGATCGATTCGGCTGCTTCACCTCGTGCCAGCAGCATCGAGGTTTCTCTCAGCCGCATGTATCGCAGCAGCAGAACGAAGCCGAGGATGGCTACCAGCCCGATTATCGGCATGCAAATGGCTGCCAGTAGGACCAAAACGGATAACATGGCTGTCGCTCCCGGATCTGCAGCACCCATAACTCGAATGATCCCCTCTTGGTGGCTGTATAATGAGACGCCGAGGCAGCGAAAAGGTTTCAGATCTGGTGGACCGAAACCATCTGTTGCCGATCCATGTCTAACAGCTCGAAGATGCCGATGGCTTCTTCCGGATGGGATCGCGAGGTATTCGTTCCAGTGCTGCCGACCGACGAAGAGCTGGCAAAGTGGGCCGCACAGGGTGATGCGGAGGCCTTTGGAGAACTGGTGGAACGCCACCAGTGTTTCGTGTTCAACCTTTGCCTGAGGGCCCTGCGGGACTATGACCTTGCGGCGGAGATGGGGCAGGAGGTATTCCTTCGAGCTTGGCGTTCCATAGGGAGCTTCAGGGGTGAGTCGCGCTTCACCACCTGGCTCTACACTATCGCTCACCATCTATGCATAAATCGGGTGGTGTCGATGGAGCGCGAAGCCACGCAGTCGGTGGGTGGGGAGGAGGCTGCTGAGGAGTTGGGCCGGATGCCCGCTCACTCGAGGGAGGAGGACCCGGTCCTGGCCTACGAGGATCGTGAGCGGAGTCGCTGGATTCAGATGCAGATAGATCTTCTCCCCGATCGGTATCGAATGGCGATAACCCTCTTTTACCTTCAGGAGATGTCGTACCAGGAGATCTCCGAGGTGACCGGTTTACCCGTTGGCACGGTAAAGACTAACCTGTTTAGAGCGAAGGAGATGCTGCGGAGGGCGATGGAAAATGATGTGC
>JAJYNT010000392.1 GCA_021786215.1 Chloroflexota bacterium
GAAGGCCGTGACGGGAATGATGGTGCACGTGACGGACGACAACTCTCTGAGACTTGGGGTGGTGCCTGGCTACAAGATCGCCAGTAAGACCGGCACTGCAGACCTTCCCACCCCCGAAGGGTATACCTCTGGGCTCACCTATGCCTCTCAGGTGGGCTTCGCTCCGGCCGATGATCCTAAGTTCGTCATGTTGGTCAGGTTGGACTCGCCAAAAGCGATCTATGGCGGAACCACGGCGACGCCACTGTGGAAGCATATCGCGGAGAAACTGTTTAACTACATGCAGATACCCCCGACGGAGCCGATCGACAAGAAGACTCCGGCGGCCCATTAGATAAAGACAGAACAGAAACCATGTTGACAATCCAGGAAATTGCATCTGCGGTTGGTGGGTTGGTTGTCGGGGAGCCGGTGGACGATCGTCCCCTTTCCACGGTGGTGGTGGACTCACGCCAGGTGAACCCCGGCGCGCTATTTGTGGCACTCAGGGGCCAGAAGCACGATGGGCATGACTTCGTTCTGGATGCGTTCGTCAAAGGCGCCAGGGCTGCCCTCGTTGAAAGGCTCCCGACCGAGGTGTCTGGCGCGGCATCAGTCTATCACCTTCCACTCATTCAGGTCAGCGACACCCTTTTGGCGTTGCAAACCTTGGCCCGCTACTGGCGGCAGCGGTTGGGTCTACCAGTGGTAGGCTTAACTGGAAGTGTGGGCAAGACCACGACCAAAGAGGTTGTGTCGGCCCTGTTAGGGTTCCGGTTCCGGGTGCTGAAGAACGAGGGAAACCTGAATACCGAGGTGGGGCTTCCCCTGACTTTGTTGAAGGCCACCCCAAGTCACCAGGTGATCGTCGTGGAGATGGGCATGCATGCTCTGGGGGAGATCAGAGCTCTCTCTCGTATTGCCCTACCGGACGTCGGAGTGGTAACCAATGTGGGGCCAACCCATCTCGAGCGGCTGGGTACTGTTGAACGGATCGCCGAGGCAAAAGGCGAGCTGGTAGAGGAGTTGCCGGAGCGCGGGCTGGCAGTGCTGAACTACGACGACGAGCGGGTCAGGGCGATGGCTTCCCGTGCTTCGGCCAAAGTGTGCTATTTCGGGCTGGACCCTCGTGCCGGCTTCTGGGCCGACTCGGTCCAGAGTCGAGGGCTTCAGGGCATCGAGTTCGATCTTCGCCACGGTGGCAGGTGGGTCCACGTGAGGATGCCCCTCATCGGTTTGCACAGCGTCCATGCCGCCCTCGCGGCCGCGGCGGTGGGCAATCACCTTGGCATGTCTCTAGAGGAGATCGCTGAGGGGCTGCACCGGGTGTCGCCGTCCCTAAGGCTGATAGTTGAAGCAGGGCTGAACGGTTCGACCATTATAGATGACAGCTACAACGCCAGCCCCGCGTCAACACTGGCTGCATTGAACTTGCTGGCAGAGTTGGAGGGACGGAAGGTAGCGGTGTTGGGCGACATGCTGGAATTGGGCTCGTTTGCGGAAGAGGGACACCAAATTGTGGGCCGGCGAGCCGCGGATGTGGCCGACATCCTGATCGCGGTGGGCCCGCTGGGGACGGTAATCGGGCAAGAAGCTCTGGCGATCGGCAAGAGTGCGGAGTCGGTCTTCCTGGCTGACAGCAACGAGGAAGCCATCCGACAGCTTAAGGCTATCCTCCGTCCTGGAGACTGCGTTCTGGTGAAGGGGTCTCGGGGTATGCGGATGGAGGAGATTGTAGAGGCGCTTCGATGTCCTACTCCCTGACCGTTGGGACACTCACCTTCCTGATAGCGGTCATCTGGGGCGGCCCTCTGATCCAGTACCTCAAACGGCACCGGATCGGCAAGCAGATTCGGGTAGAGGGGCCTAGTTCTCACATCGTCAAGACCGGAACACCCACCATGGGCGGGATCCTGATCGTCGGATCGGTGTTGGCGGTCACCGTGGTAGCGAATCTGGTGAACCGCTACTCTATTCTGTTGCCGATAGCCGTTGTAGCTAGCTGCGCGACCGTGGGCGGAGTGGACGACATGATGAATCTCGTCGGTGGAACCCGGACGGGGCTCTCGGTTCGGACCAAGTTCGTTCTGCTGGGCGCTATCGGGCTGGTGGCCGGTTTGGTGCTCTATCGGTTCCTGGGCATGGACACCCTCTACTTTCCGCATGTGGGGGAATTCAAAGTGGGTATGTGGTTTGCCCTGGTGGCCGCGATAGCTGTGGCAGGCACTGCCCACGCGGTGAACCTCACGGATGGCCTGGATGGCCTGGCCGGAGGCACTGTAGCCATCGCCTTCGCCTGCTATGGCATCATCGCCTATTTGCAGCATCAAGCATATCTGGTGACCTTTTCGTTCACCGTGGTGGGGGCGACCCTGGCGTTTCTATGGTACAACGCCCACCCTGCTCAGGTGTTCATGGGGGACGTAGGCTCGTTG
This sequence comes from Chloroflexota bacterium, assembly GCA_021786215.1. Next base: position 2,415 of record JAJYNT010000392.1, read on the forward strand.
ACCTTGGGGGCGACCCTGGCGGTGGTGGCGCTGATGACCGGTCACGTGCTGCTTCTCCCGATCATCGGAGGGATCTTCGTGGTCGAAGCGCTCTCCGTCATGGCTCAGGTGGGCTACTTCAAGCTGACCGGCGGGAAGAGGCTGTTCAAGATGACCCCGATCCACCACCACTTCGAGCTGCTCGGGTGGTCGGAGACTCAGATAACCCAGCGGTTCTGGCTGATAGCGATGTTGTTGGGCATGGTGGGCATCGCGCTGGCGTTGATCTAGGGAATGGCTATGAAGACTCCAACTGAGACGGCCCGGGAGAGGTTTGCCGGAAAGAGAGTAGTGGTGGTGGGGCTCGCTCGCGAGGGCGTGTCCCTTGTCCGCTTCCTCGCGGGTGTCGGCGCCGCGGTTACCGCCAACGACCATGCCACCGCGGACAGTCTGGCCCCCGCTCTGGCTTTGCTTGACGAAGTTCCAGTGCGCTTCGTCCTGGGTGAGCACCCTGCCGAGCTGTTCACGAACTCGGATTTCGTTTTCGTCAGCCCTGGGGTTCCCCTGCAGATGTCTCCGCTGGTCGAGGCAGAAAAGCTCGGCGTTCCCATCTCCAGCGAGACACAGCTATTCTTCGAGTTATGCCCGGGAAGCATGGTGGGAATTACCGGCAGCAGCGGGAAGACTACCACCACGACCTTGGTGGGGGAGATGTTGCGAACCGCCGGGTTCCCGACGCACGTCGGCGGCAATATAGGGGTTCCGCTGTTGGAGCGATTGGACCAGATTGGCCCGGAGGAGTGGGTGGTGCTGGAGATGAGTAGCTTCCAGCTGGAGCGGCTGCCCTACAGTCCCCGAATCGCCACGATTCTTAACATAACGCCGAATCACCTGGACCGCCACAGCGACATGGAGAGCTACGTGACTGCCAAGGCGAACATCCTCCGCCATCAGCGTCCGGGTGATCGCGCGGTGCTCAATGCCGACGACGTCGTGACTGCCGGCCTGTCAACGGTGGAGCCTCCCATCTGGTTTAGCTTGGAGCACCCGGTGGACGGAAGCTACCTGGAAGGAGATCGGATAGTGCTGGGTGGTGGGGTTACCGCGACGACGGTGTGCCGAGTGACGGATGTCCGGTTGCGGGGCCGGCACAACCTGTCGAACGTTGTGGCGGCGGTGGCTGTGGCCTCGGCGGCGGGCGTGCCAACAGGGGCGATGGCGGCGGTCATTTCGCGGTTTCGGGGTGTGCCTCACCGGCTGGAGATAGTGTCGGAGATCAACGGGGTCACCTACTGCAACGACTCCATCGCCACGGCGCCCGAGCGATCGATGGCTAGTATTCGCTCCTTTGATGAACCGGTGATCCTGATAGCTGGTGGTCGGGACAAGCACCTGCCGATGGACGAGTGGGCCGAGTTGATCCGTCGTCGGGTAAGGGCGCTGGTATTGTTGGGAGAGAGCAGCGACTTGATCGAGCGGGCGGTGCTGGCTGCACCTGGCCCTGCTGCTCCCCCCATCTACAGAGCTGGATCTATGGAAGAGGCAGTGGGGCTAGCCAGTCGAGTTGCGCTGCCTGGCGACGTGGTACTTCTCGCTCCTGGTGGAACCAGTTTCGACATGTTCAAGGATTTCGAGGAGCGCGGGGAGCGCTTCGTGGGACTCGTTCGAGAGTTGGAAGACCAACGACATTGATGCCCGAGGGGAAGAGCAGCAGATGAGTGCCAGGGCCAATCCCAAGCCGACACCAGATATCGCCCTGCTGGTGGTTACCGTCATTCTTCTGGTGATTGGTGTCGAGATGGTGTATAGCGCCAGCTTCGTGGTCGCGCAGAAGGAGTATGGCGATTCCACCTATTTTCTCAGCAAGCAAGTGATATGGGCTCTGGTGGGTACAGCGCTCATGGCAGCGGCAGCGCTGGTAGATTATCACCAGTTGGAGCGGTTGTCGGTGCCGATGATGGTTGTGGCGGTAGTGGCCATGGTCTTGGTGCTGATACCGGGGGTTGGAGTGGGCAACTACGGAGCCACTCGATGGCTCCGTATCGGGCCACTTCCTCAGATTCAGCCCAGTGAATTCGCCAAGCTCGCGCTGATCGTTTACATGTCGGCCTGGTTGGCCCGCAAAGGCAAGAGGGTGAAAGAGCTCACCTATGGTTTTGTGCCCTTTGCCCTACTGCTGGTCACCGTGACGGCGCTTATCATGGCGCAGCCGGATATGGGCACCTCATTCGTGGTGGTGGCCACAGCTGGCTGTCTCTTCTTTGTAGCGGGGGCCAACCTGCTTCATTTTCTGGTGGCTGCCGCGGGTGGTGTGATTGGTTTTGTCTATCTCATCGTGCATTCAGGCTATCGCTCCGCTCGCATCCAGGCCTTTCTCAATCCGTGGGCGGATCCAAGGGACACGGGGTGGCACACTATTCAGACCCTTATTGCTCTCGGATCCGGTGGCATCACGGGACTGGGCCTCGGCGCCAGCCGGCAGAAGTTCTTCTACGTGCCCAACGCTCACACCGATGCCATCTTCGCCATCATTGGCGAGGAGTTGGGGCTAATCGGAGCTACCTCGGTAATATTGCTGTTTGCTCTGCTTGCATGGCGGGGATTCGTTATAGCCTTCAAGGCTCCCGATCGTTTCGGAAGGCTGTTGGCCACCGGGGTGACCTGCATGATCTTGGTCCAGGCTGTCACCAACATCGCCGTCGTGACCAACACGATCCCGTATACCGGTGTTACGCTGCCTTTCATCAGTTTCGGGGGCTCATCGCTCGCCGTGTGTTTGGCAGGGGTGGGACTCCTTCTGGGAGTGTCCCGGCACGACCGCCTGGTGCCTTCCAATGGAGGCGAACGGAAGGAGGTCGTGGTGAAGATGTTTCAGCGGAAGCCTTCTCGACCGCGCCTAGCCGCCTCCGGGTTGAATCTGGCGCCAAAGAGGAGTAGCCGTTCTCGTCGGGGGATCTGATCTATGATGTTGAGCCAACCGACTCGAGACTCGAAACTGCTTGCCGTTGCGAAGACGGTTCACTTTGTCGGGATCGGAGGGATCGGGATGAGCGCCCTGGCGGAGTTGCTGCTGGGCCGGGGTAAGCTGGTCACGGGGTCCGATGTGAGATCCTCTCCTATTGTGGAGCGGCTTGAGGG
>JAJYNT010000070.1 GCA_021786215.1 Chloroflexota bacterium
ATCGCCCCGGAACTGCCTTCAGCCGACCGCTCGTCCGGGAGCTTCCGACTGTATCAGATGCTGAAGCTTTGGCTACAGGCGGGCCACGCTGTAACGCTCATCGCGCGTGCCGGGATGGGGCCAATCGATCCACGACCCTACATCCAGCAGCTGCAGCAATTGGGCGTCCAGGTCTTTCCTTTCGATCCCGAGAAGTTACTACTCAAGGCCAACACTCGTGTGAATGCTCCGAGGATCGATCTCTCTGAACTGCTCCGAGAACTCTCACCCGCAGTAGCCTACCTGTATTTCTATGAGCTGGCGGACCAGTATATCGACGAGATTCGTCGACTGTCCCCCGAGACGAGGATAGTGGTCGACTCGGTTGATCTGCACTTCCTTAGAGAAGAAAGGCTGGCGCAGCTTTCGCGGGATCCAGAACTGCTACGACAAGCAGCAAGGACCAGACACGCCGAACTAGCGGTCTACCAGCGGGCCGATCTGATCATAACGGTGACCGAAGCAGACAGAAGAGGATTGCTGCAAGCACTTCCTGGGCTGAACGTGGGTGTAGTCCCGAACATTCATCCTATTCCTGACCATGTCAACCCCCTCGCGGCGAGAAAGGACCTACTATTCATAGGTGGATTCCTGCATAGACCCAATGTGGATGCGATCCACTTCTTCTGCAACGAGATCTGGCCGCAGGTAGCTTCTCGACTCCCCGAAGCGAAGTTCTACATAGTCGGAGACCGCCCGCCTCAGTCCATTCTGGATCTAGCGAGCGACCGCATTATCGTGACAGGCTATGTGCCAGACACTGCACCCTATCTGCAAGAGTGCAGAGTCTCGGTAGCACCTCTAAGATACGGTGCAGGGATGAAGGGGAAAGTGGGTGAGGCTCTCGCAGCTGGGCTACCTGTGGTAGCTAGCAGCATAGCCACTGAAGGTATGGGGCTGCGTTCCGGCCAAGAGATCCTCGTGGCAGACGATGCACACGAGTTTGCCGAGGCTATCGTAAGGGTATACGAGAATGATGAATTGTGGACACGCCTGTCCAAAGGTGGAAGAGCGGCAGTCGCTGCTCGATACTCGCCCGAAGCTGTCGCGATCCGGCTAGAGGAAACCATGTTTCCTGAGCCACCGACGCCACTTACCCTCAGCGCGCGGGAATCAGCGGCTGCCCCTGCGGTCAGCATAGTGATCCCCACTTTCAATAACCTGCAGCTTACGCAGCAGTGCCTCGCGGCCGTCCGTGAGAACAGCTCTGACGTTTCCTATGAGATAGTCCTGGTCGATAATGGATCGCAGGATGGCACGCCCGCTTTCATTCGCCAGGAGCAGGCAGCCGGCCGAGTGAAAGCTCTGTTCAACTCTGACAACCTCAGATTCTCCAAGGCGTGCAACCAGGGAGCCAGCGCGGCCAGGGGACGCCATCTGTTGTTTCTGAACAATGACACCATCCCCCAAACAGGCTGGCTGGCCAGCCTTGTCAAGATGGCCGACGGCGATCCTGAGCTCGGCATCCTCGGCAGCAAGCTCCTGTATCGCGATGGCACCGTGCAGCATGCCGGGATCGTGGTGGGTCTTAAGGACGACGATCCTTACCCATACCACATATATGTTGGTCAACCCGCGAATGCCCCTTACGTCAACAAGGCCCGGGAATTTCAGATGGTTACCGGGGCTTGCATGCTCGTGCGCCGCGAACTCTTTGAGCAGATGGGAGGCTTCGACGAGACCTACAATAACGGCCACGAGGACCTCGACCTGTGCCTCAGAGTCAGGCAAGCGGGAAGCAAGGTACTCTATTGCCCCGAGAGTGTGGTTACTCACCTTGAGTCGCGCACCAAAATGACCATCGGCATGGACAACTTCCACTATCGCAAAGGGGTGGACAACGAGGAGGGTCGAGGCCGGAAGCGATTCCTGGAGAAGTGGCGTCACGTTCTACAGATCGACAACGAAAACTACTATCGCGAGGACGGGGTAACGCTGCGCGCTCCCGTGACCAGCCCCGAAGAGAGTTTGAACAACCTCCACGTTCTTTTCACCATGTACGGTTGGGCCGACGAGGGAGGAGGAACCATTCTGCCTCGCCAGATAGCGCGGGCCCTGGTTCAACGGGGCCACAGGGTGTCAGTGGTGTACACGGCCGCGCAAAAGCGTCCTGACAAGCCCGCCTACTACCTGGAGGAAGGCGAGGAGGATGGAGTACGGCTCTTCGCCATCTACAATCGCCCGGCCATCTTTTACGACTACGATCACCCGGATAGGGAGATCGATGACCCGGAAATGCGACGGATCGTAGCCAGGTTGGTTGCCGATCTCAGGCCAGACATCGTCCACTATCACAGCTTCCTGAACGTCTCCATGCGAGTGGCTGAAGAGATAAGGTCGGCCGGCATTCCCAGCGCCTATACGTCGCACAATTACTGGCCCATCTGCCCACGGGTATATCTGTTTCGAGATGACTTGACCCTCTGCCAAGGTCCATCCGCTGATGGCAGCAAGTGCGGTGCCTGCCTGGGCCAAATGAGCCAGATAGATGCCTACTCACGAAGAGCGGCGGAGGGCCAACGACTTCTGAACACCTTGGTCGATCGGCATCTCGCCGTTTCAACCCGGGTTCGCGACCTGTTTGCTCGAAATGGTCACGATCCCGCCAGGATTCGCGTGCTTCAGCAACAGCCTGAAACCGTGAACAGCATTTGGACCCAGGTGGGACGCGATAGGAAGCCAGAAACCAGGCTGAACCGGCCACTGAGAGTAGGTTTCATAGGAAGCGTTCTCCCTCAGAAGGGAATCCACGTCCTTGTTCATGCCCTTCAGGCGTTGCAGCCTGGCCAGGTCGAAGGACACGTCTACGGAAACGGGCCTGAGCGTTACATCAACACGTTGCGACAGATGGACCGCAAAACGCTGGTCCATTTCCACGGTGGCTACGATCTGAGGCAGTTGCCGTCCATGCTCAGCCAGGTTGATGTGATCGTGACCCCTTCTGTTTGGGAGGATTGCGCCCCCCTGGTGGTAGCGGAAGCCCTGGCAGCTAGAGTACCTGTCGTAGGCAGTCGGATCGGAGGCATCACAGACTTCATCCAGGATGGGACTAATGGAATGCTCTTCGACCCGCAAGACGCGTCGGGACTGGCCAGCGCCCTGTACCAGTTCATCAAAGATCCCACGCTCTTGGGTCGTCTGCAGCGAAACATCCAACCCCCCAAGGGCTTCGCTGGGTACCTCGACGAACTCGAAAGGCACTACCGAGAGGTAATCGCCGAGCATGAAGAGAACAGAGCCATGTCCGTCGTTCGCGCTAAGGCGGATGCTCCCTTGGCCATCGCCTGGGAAGGCTCCCAGTTCGTTCACCACTCCCTCGCGCTCGTCAATCGCGAGCTGTGTCTGCAATTGGTCGACGCCGGACAGGAGCTATCGCTCATCCCGTACGAGCCGGATCAGTTCAGCCCGGCATCCGATCCGCGCTACTCGAAGCTCACGGCTCGGCTTCGAGCCCCGCTCTCCCGGCCGGCCGACGTCCACGTCCGGCATCAGTGGCCGCCCAAGTTCGAGCCACCGAAAGAGGGCCACTGGGTGATGATCCAGCCCTGGGAGTTCGGTAGCATGCCGGCCGAGTGGATCGAACGGATGAAGGCCCAGGTGGACGAGGTGTGGGTGCCCAGTTCCTGGGTCCGCCAATGCTACGTCGACAGCGGGATGCCGGCCGACCGTGTGCAGGTGGTGCCGAACGGCGTGGACACCGAGCGCTTCAGCCCCGACGTCCCCCCCATGAAGCTGAACACCCGGAAGCGTTTCAAGTTCCTGTTCGTGGGCGGCACCATCCACAGGAAAGGACCGGACGTACTGCTCGACGCTTACGTCAACAGTTTCACCGCCGAGGACGACGTCTGCCTGGTGATCAAGGATATGGGCGGCAACAGCTTCTACCAGGGTCAGACCGCCGCCAAAACCATCCGAGCCCTCCAGGCTCAGCCCAACTCACCCGAGATCCTCTATCTCACCGACGACGTGCCGGACAGCGAGCTACCGGGGCTGTACACGGCGTGCGACTGCCTGGTCCACCCCTACCGGGGCGAGGGCTTCGGACTGCCGATCGCGGAGGCGATGGCCTGCGGTCTGCCGGTGATCGTCACGGGCGCCGGCGCGAGCCTCGACTTCTGCGATGAGACGACCTCCTACCCGATCCCCGCGGAGAAGCAATACCTTCCCGAGCAGCGGATCGGGCACTGGAAAACGGTTGGCCGTCCCTACATGTACGAGCCCGACGCGGCCCACCTCCGCCATCTGATGCGGCGAGTGTTCGAGAATCAAGACGAGGCGCGCGCCGTAGGCTCACGGGCACGCATACGAATCGTGGAGCGTTTCACCTGGCGACATGCGGCGGAGCGAGCGCTGGAGCGAATGCGCGAGCTTCGCACCAGGCCGATCGTTCGCTTCCAGCAACAGGTGGGCAAGTCGCTCTCGGCGGTGGTCGCCCCTCAATTGGTGGACAGCCAGCAGTTCTGGAGCTCCCTGCGCGACAGCGTCTCGGCCCCTGCCAGCATCGTGGTGGCGACTTCGCCCGTCTCATCCACGAGCCCCACGGTCGACAGGGCAGTGCCTTCGAACTGGAGTGTCGAGTCGTCCGACTCATCTCCCGTCTCGATGCTCAACCAGCTGCTCCAGGCGCCGGGCGACGACCCAGTCCTGCTGCTGTCCGGGGACCTGGTCTTCACGCCGGGCTGGCTGGAGACGATGCTGGCGGTTTTCGAGCGGTCCCCGCAAACGGCCATCGTCGGCCCGGTGTCCAACCAGGCGCCCAAGCCGCAGCGGGTCACCGCCAGGTACCAGGGCACGGGCAAGGAGTTGCGCCGGTTCGCGCACAGACGCGCCGAACAGCATGCCGGCCAGACAGCCGAGAGTGATTACCTCGGCGGCTTCTGCCTCGCCTTCAATCGGAAGCTGTGCCGCGCCGCCGGCGCGCTGCGCGAGGAGCTGGATCTCCCATTGGCGCTGTGGGACTACTTCTCCAGGGTCCGCCAGTCGGGCTACAGCCTCGCCGTGGCCCTGGACAGCTACGTGCACCACGAGAAGCTGGCCATGGAGGAGGGCGCCGAGTTCGAGGGCTTTGCCGCCACCGAAGAGGAGATGGACCAGGCCCTCGCGGAAGGCCAGTCCGCGCTGGAGCGCGGGGATCTGGAGGCAGCCATCCAGAAGTATCGCAACGCGATAGAGCAGTTCCCAGAGCTCGCGGCCGCTTACGTCGGGCTGGCAACCGCGCTCACAGCCCTCGACAGGGTAGAGGAGGCACTGCCGGCCCTGCGTCGGGCCGTGGAGCTGGCACCGGACTCCGCCGCGCTCCAGAACCAGCTGGGCGTCGCCCTTTTCCGAACGGGCAATCCCGACGGGGCGGAGGCCGCCTTCACGCGTGCCAGGGAGCTGAGTCCCGATGACCCGCATCTGCTGCTCAACCTGGTGGATCTCTACCGAAGCGGGGAGCAGTACGTGGAGGCCTCCG
>JAJYNT010000339.1 GCA_021786215.1 Chloroflexota bacterium
TGCAGCCCGACCAAAAATGCAACCATGACGCCGGAAACTGCCTGAACAAGCCAGCCCCAGCGCCCCGAGAATCCGACTGGCGCCATGGAATTCCCCTATGGTGCGGTACTTGACGGTGCGCTCAACGCTGGAGCATGGCCACGGCGCCCCAGGCCGTGAAGCCGATGGCAACCACGAGCGCCGTCCAAAACAGCTGCCCTTGCCACCGCAGTGCCTTTCCGAAGCCGAGCAGTGTCATACGCAAGCCGTTTAGTCCATGAAACAGAACGCCTGCAAGCAAGATGACATCGAGCAGCGTAAACAGGGGCGACTCCGCTAGGGCCACGAAGCCGTCCCAGCCGCTCGGGCCGGCTTGGAGTTGCGCAAGCACAGCCAGGTGCAGAAACAGGTATGCCGCTAGCGCGATTCCAGTTAGACGATGCACCATAAAGGCTAGTCGCCCAACGCTCGGACGGTTAAACTCGAACCACTGGCTGCGTGAGATACCTGGTCTCATCGCTGACCCCTTAGCACTCGCTGACGCAGTCCCATTATGGCCGCCGCGGGGTCGACCTGCGCTGGGCAAACTTCACTGCACTCAAACGCGCCGTGACAGCGCCAGATCCCGTGCTCGCCATCCACGAGCCGGGTCACGCCGGCAGGGTCGCGGCCCCTCGGTTCGGCCAGTAGCCGAGCCGCCGCGGCGAGTGTTGCTGGCCACTGGTATCGTGGGTCGCTACCCGCCACCGGACAGGCGCTTACGCACAGCCCGCACTCGATGCAGCTTTCGAAGCGAGTGATGCCTTCTTCGACAGAACCGGATAGCGCTCGGGCTGCTCCCCCATCCTCCCTTGCTCTAAGCGGTGGAAGCCCGACAGACTCTAGCCTCGCCATGAGCGGTTGCATGTCAACAAGCAGGTCACCCAGTAACGGCAAGTTTCGAAGGGGTTCCAACACGATTGGGCGCCCCAAGCGATCGACTTCGGCGACTTTAGTGATACAGGCCAGCCTTTCGCGGCCGTTCACCCGCAAGCCACAGCTTCCACACGATGCATGGTGACAGGAATGCCTGAACAGCAGGGTGCTGTCCTGGCGAGCTGCGGCCTCCAGCGCGTCCAGCACGTAAGCATCGGGGGCGACCCTGACTACGTAAGTAGCCCAGCCCTCGGATCGGCGGACGCGGAGAGTCAGCTCCTTAGTCATGGCAAGGCCAGTGTCCGATGCGAGAGCAGCGGCTCCGTGCGCGTGCGGCACTCGGCTGAAACCCCGAGCTTCAGGCAAACGAGGTCGCTCAGTTTCTCAGCCATCAGACGAGCGGTGGTTGTCTTTCCCCCCACGATCGAAACCAAGCGGCTTGCTCCCTCCGAGGCGTGGTCGTAACACGCGAAACCCCGAGTGGTGGCTCTCCCCCCGGCACCAGGGACGACGAGTAGTGGCCGTGCCGCGGCCATGACACCTCTCACTGGCGTCTGGCGTACCTCCGGAAGCAGCTGTTCGGCAACGGTCATGATCGTCTCCGGGTGATCTGGTGGAATGTCGATCCTATCGGGGTCAGTGACGGGCCAAGAGGTAGTACCCAGGATGCAGCTCTGCCGCTGGGGCACAATAATGTCGCCATCGTCGGGCGGCGCGAGCAGGTTCAATACCATGTGGCACAATCGCCCCGACACCGTCACCATTGCCCCCGCCGACGGTTCGACTTCGACCGCAACACCAGCCATAGCCGCAATTCGGTCTGCCCACGGTCCAGCTGCGTTGACGATTATCTCGGCCTCCAGGGTCTCCAGCTTGCCTGTGCGCCGGTCCAACGCCTTTACGGCTCCGCGACCTGGCTCCAGCCCGACCACTTCCGTGAACGTTCGCACCTCTGCCCCATGATGCTGGGCAGTCGCCAAGAAGCTCCGGCATAGCCGATATGGATCGAAAACGCCATCAGGGATCTGAATCGCGGCGAGGATTCGAGGATTGAGACGTGGCTCGCGCCGGCGCGCGTCCGCGACCGGAATCTCGCGTGCCGGAATTCCGCAAGCCGCGCATCGCTCGAGGAAAGCCGATCGGTAGGCGAGTTGCTCCTCGGTGAGGGCCACGAACAGGCCGTCGTTCAGCTCTAGTCCCTCGGGCATGATTCGGCGCAGGACCAAGTTTTCTTGGATGCACTCGCGAGCTCCCTCTTGGTCGGTGACCACGTAGCGTGCGCCGGAATGGAGCTGGGCCTGATTATGTCCCGTGGTGCCGCTGGCCACACCGCCGCGCTCCAGTACCCTCACCCGAAGACCCCGTAGCGCAAGATCGTGGGCGATGGCGGACCCGGTCGATCCGGCGCCGATTACGATGACGTGGGCAGCTGTTTTGCTCAGGCTAGGCATAGGCCAGTCATTCTGCTACGGTGTTGGCCCCCGCCACTTCGGCTGGTGGAGGCCAACAGAAGGGCCACACTTCACCATTCAACCCCGAGATGATGTCCACAACAGTCTCAACCGATACCCTCCAGATGGGTGGCGCGTTCCACGTCTTCTACGTCGTTATACCATTGCACCTTCGTCCCGACGGCGGCCCGCGCCTTCCACTTCAAAGACTTCGGAGCTCGCTCGATCATGTCCAGCAGGAGAGCGATGCGTTCCTCGACGCGCTTTACATCCTCAGGCCTAAAGAGGGCCTGGTACCGCTGGAGCGCGTTGCGTATCTTCCCGAGGTTGACGGTGGTGGTGTGGTAGAAGCCCCAGTCTTTAGCCAGCAGGTCGGCGATGTACTTCCCGTTTATGGTCTCTTGGTCCTCGCTGCCCACCGGATGCGCGGCGAACAGCATCAGCATGTCCTTCACATCCTTCTCGTTCAGTTGGACGATCTGAACCTTCTCCAACGTCATGTCGGCCAGCGAGATGGTGGGGAAATCCAGGTGAAGGCGGTCGCGAAAGTTGACCACATGGCACATGTTGAGGGCATCGAAGAAAACATCCACGTGCAGGCCTGTGTCCGGTTGAACGTATATGTGACGACCCTCGAACAGACCCGGCGTGAGTGATGCCCTTCGCTGCTCGACATCAAAGTGCAGCCCATTCTTGAAGAACTGCTCTATCTTGCGGTCCTCTTTGCTGTACGCAGCAAAATCCAGATCGGTGACTTCTCGCTGCATGGCCTCGTGGACGGCCACATACTCCGGGCAGTGAATTCGAAACGCGGTCGCGCCCAGGATACGCAGGGTAATGCCCTCTGCCCGGGTAGCCGATACAATCTCTTGCGCCTCGCCGGTGAAATCGATGTCTCCCATTGTCTGTCTCCCAAGTTCTGCTGAATTGTTGGGGCTACCCTCAACCCGTCAGCCTTGAGTAAAAACGTAGTCCTCCAATCCCTTGTTTGAGAGCTGAATCACTACCCCGCGCAGCACGCCCTCGCCATACTCACTGCCAGGGTTGATGCACACTGTACGGCCGACTTTCTGAGCGGAGCGGCTCTCGTGGATGTGGCCGTGCAGCCCAACCAACGGCTGATGCTTCTCTATGGCACCTCGTACCGCTGTGCTGCCGACTGGGACCATCTTGAAGCCGCCTCCCATCGACAGTTTCGGCGTCAAGTTGTCATCCAGCTCAGGAGCGATGTCGAGATTGGTGTCGTACGGAGGTACGTGGAAGTTAAAGATAGCCTGATCCATATGATTCACCTGGGACAAGATAGTCTCTATACGCTGGGCCAACTCGCTCTCTGGAAGGTCCCGAGGGCATCGCCATGGGGTTTGGTTGGCGGACCCCATGCTGGCCATCTCATGGATGTCATCGATGGGAACTACCATACCATCCACATTCTGAATCAGGCGTGACTCCTTGAATGCCTCATCGATCTCGCACGGATCATCGTTGCCGGGTTGCACATAGCACCGAATGTCGGTCCCCTTGAGCCTCTCCTCGGCGGTCTGTATCCACTGTCGCACGCGTTCTAGCGCGAGCTCACCAAAGCGGCGCTCCACGAGACTCTTGTCGGTGCGGAAGACCTCCACTTCCTCAGGGGTAACCCGAAGTGGGTACAGTCCACTGTTCTCGAGCATAACCTCTAGTTTCTCGGTCTCCTCGCCATGTGCAACGTCGTAGATCTTGCCGAGGTAGTTGGCGTGATAACGCCCGCCGGCATGCTCGACCAGAGGCACAATCATCTTGCCAACCATGTCGCCGCCCAACACTATTACGTTCGCGTCGTAGAACTTGCCGGCGTTGATGAACTTCTTGAAGACGACCGTAGCGCCGTGCAGGTCGGTCGTGAAGAAGACCCGTGTTACCTTCTTGGTGCCAAAAAGCGGCATGTTGCGCTCCTCTATGGAGAGGGATGTTATGCATGTTGGTGCTGGCTGGCCGCATAGACCGAGGCGGCCAGCCAGCTAGCAGCCGCCGATTTTCCTGGCGCTTTAGTCCGGCGGGATCTCCTTAAAGCGTTTCTCCAGCGACACGCCACGCTGCTTGTTGACCTGTATGGCGATGAAGTAGAGGATGACGGGCAAGATCATGTAGAAGCCGAACGATACGAGTAGAGCTGGAAGCTGCATATCGACCGAGCTTCCCTGTATCGACGGCACGAAGGTGAAGTACACCACCAGGACACTTATGATCAGCCCGATCACCCCCGCAATCTGGATCACCGGCACCTTACCGATGCTTTGGCGGACGGCGGCCGGAGACTTCTCCCAGATATCTGGCCGGCGCATCGGGAAGACGATCGCGGCAATGCTGAGAATGATCCAACCGACGAACCAAATGGTGATTGTGTACACCTGGTAGGCGGAGAGCAGGGGCGTGATGACGTTCACCGTGAACTGCCCCCAAGAGATCACGAAGCCCAGCAGCACCGCGTACACGGGAGAGCCACGCCGATTGACCTCGTTCAGCTTGTTAGGCAGCATGCCATCGAAGGCGTAGGCGAACAGGTTGCGGACCGGCGCGAAGGCGAGTCCCATTGCGCCTACCCAGTTAATCAAGCCCCAAGCGAACGAGCCACCGATCAAGAGGAGTATCGGGTTCTGGGTCGCGTAGACGAGAAGGAACGGCGTCTGCGGGAAGGTACTAAATATCTTCACGTCCGCGCCCGCCGAGTTCAGCTTGGAGATCGCCTCCACCAGGTTGGCACCGATGCCGTGATAGGTGACATAGGTGAAGATCTGGTAGTAGACGATGAACATGAGGATCGAGCCATACTGAGCCAGCGGCTGTGCCTTCGTCACCCGCTTGACCTCGCCCGCTATGTTCGCCGAGTAGGTCGAACCAAGGCAGGTCAGGTTCATGAAGGTCATGCCGGCCATGACCGTTGCTATGATGGAAACCTGTCCAGGAGCCCAGCCCAAATCTGTCGCCTTCTGCAGAACGGCCTGCATGTCGATGCCCTGCACTGCCTTCATGCCGCTTGCGATGATATCTGGGTTTACCCGAAGCAGCACTCCTGCGTAGACCGCCAGCATGATCCATGTAAGGATTATCGCTCCCCACACAAAGCGCATGAAAACCTTCGTCCCCAGGTAGTATGGCG
>JAJYNT010000267.1 GCA_021786215.1 Chloroflexota bacterium
GCCTCGTGGTTGTCAAGCACCCCCGCTCGGCAAAACAGCAGCGGTCTCTCGAGCCGGTGTCTCAGGGCACTCAACCTGCGCACCCCTTGCTCCTGCTAGCCCGTCCACGGCAAGTTCACAGGCATTCCCCGTGCCTCTTCCGGGAGCCCATGGCAGAACCAGCAGGCGCTACCGTGCAACTGACCGGTTTGACGAATTGTCCTGCCAATGGCGAGAATAGTTGAGGACAGGACGACGCAACAGCAAGCAGGGACCCTCCCGCATGAGAGAAAGCGGGCAATGGTGGGGGAACGGTATCTCGCATGCCGAGGATTGAGCGCTCGATCTTGGTGAAAGCTCCCGTGGAGGAAGTCTTCGAGTTCGTCGCGGACTACCGCAACACGACGAGATACCAGCGACACTTCTCCAGGTTCGACCCAATCGGTCCGCCGGCTCGCGGGTTGGGACTCACCGTGGACGCCAGGGGGCGGTTCAAGGGAATACCCATGCACGCCAGGCTGCGAGTCACGGAGTTCGTGGAGAACGAAAGGATCGTATCCAGCTCTATCGAGGGGCTGAAGAGCGCGGCCATCTGGAGATTCGATCGGGAAGGCGAGCAGACGAGAGTTACCTTCACGGCCAGCTACGCTTGGCCGGTTCCCATACTGAGCGCTGCCCTGAGAAGGATGCTAGCAGAGGAACTGGTCTCGATGACTGAGTCCTCCCTCGCGGAACTCAAGAGGCTGGTAGAGGAAGTGCATGGCAGGCGCGCCCTACAGACGCCTGCTCAATAGCTCGCGCCCCGCCGACTGGAAATCATGTGAGTTGTAGAACTCCAACGCCGGCTCGGTCCGCGGTGTAACCACCTCGATTGCCTGGATCGCCTCCGCCTTGCGTCCCGCCGCTATGCAGTGGTCCAGCAGGGTCGTCCCGATCCCGTGCCGCTGCAATCGGAAATCCACCCCCAGTTCCTCAACCCGCATGACCTTGCCAAACCACCAGCTGTGGTAGGAGCAAAAGGCGAAACCCACCACCAGACCATGCTGCTCGGCCACAAAACAGCTTCGACCGCATACCGACCAGAGCTCGCGAAGCCGGGACCGTGCCCTATCATAGCTCCACTCCTCCTGGTATGGAGGAGAGTTGAAGATTTCGGCGTACAGCTGTGCGCAACGCGTGAGATCTTCTTCTCGAACCGGCCTGATCTCCATGCTGCTGCTCCTTCCGATGAGAAACCGTCTTCTGGAACCACCAGAGATACCAACAGCCCGGTCCGCTTTGGGGCCGGGAGATCATCTATTACAGCCCCGTGGGGCCGGTTTGTCAAGGTCTGAAGCGCTATGCTATACTCTTGTCAACTCAAGTACATTAGTAAGAGAAACCCAGAATCCCCGGGAGGTTTGTCACGGTGCCACTGACGAAGGACGAAAAGCAAGCCACGCTGGAGCAATTCAAGATCCACGACACCGATACCGGCTCCTCTGAAGTGCAGGTTGCCCTCCTCAGCCGGCGCATCGACCAGCTGGTGGAGCACCTGAAGACTCACAAGCACGACCACCATTCGCGCCGTGGGCTGTTGATGTTGATCGGTCAGCGGCGGCGCCATCTGGCGTACCTCAGCCGCAAGGACAATCGGAAGTACCAGGCGTTGATTGCTCAGCTTGGTCTGCGAAAGTAGTGCAGCTGGCACCTTGGATTCCCGACCATGGGGGATAGGTCTGGGCTTTTTCCAGAGGAGACGCAATGACGGACATCTTTGAAACCGTCCTAGGTGGTAGGCAGCTCTCCATTGAGACCGGCAAAGTCGCGGGGCTTGCCGACGGGGCTGCCATGGTCCGCTACGGCGATACCATTGTCCTGGCTACAGCCGTTAGCTCTGATCAACCTCGAGAGGGGGTAGACTTTTTCCCCCTGACGGTAGACTATGAAGAGAAGATGTATGCCGCCGGGAAAATACCCGGCGGATTCATCAAGAGGGAGAGCCGGCCGAGCGAGCAGGCGATCCTGGCCGCAAGATTGACCGATCGACCCATCAGGCCACTCTTCCCCAAGGCATATCGCAACGACGTGCAAATCATCCTGACCGTGCTTTCCGCGGATCAGGAGAACGACCCCGCCATCATGGGCACCATCGCGGCATCGGCAGCCCTGTCCATATCGGACATACCGTTTTTTGGCCCCGTCGCAGCCGTCAAGGTGGGGTACATCAACGATGAATTCGTGCTGAACCCCGCCCTGGCGCAGCTGGGCTACAGCAGGCTGGATCTCACGGTCTCGGGAACGGCCGATGCCGTGATGATGGTCGAGGCCGGCGCCCAGCAGTTGCCGGAAGATGTTGTCCTGGAAGCCATCCAGTTCGCTCATCGCGAGATGCAGCCCGCCATAGAGCTGCAGAAGAGAATGGCAGACGCACTTGGGAAGCCAAAGCGGCCATACTCCGAGGTCGAGGTCCCGGAGGAGACGCGAGCGGCGGTAACGGCCTTCGTGAAGGATAGGCTGGCAGCAGCGGTCAACAACCCGGACAAGGCATCCCGTGAGGAGGCGACCAGCCTTCTGAAGCGCGAAGCCATCGAGTCCCTCATGGAGAACCACGATCCCGTCCTTGTCGCGAAGGTATTCGACGAACTGCACAAGGCGGAGGTTCGAACCGCCGTGCTGGAGCGTGGGGTCAGACCCGACGGCCGAGGACTGAAGGACATTCGGGCGTTGAGCGCCGAGGTCGGGCTTCTGCCCAGAACCCACGGCTCGGGGCTGTTCACCCGTGGCCAGACGCAGGCGTTGTCGGTGGCGACCCTCGGCTCCATGGGTGACGAACAGATCATAGACGGCATTGGTCTCGATGTCTCCAAACGCTACATGCACCATTACAACTTCCCGCCCTTCTCCACGGGCGAAGTCAGGCCGTTGCGTGGAGCGTCTCGCCGAGACATCGGTCACGGTCACCTCGCCGAGAGAGCCCTGGCAGCAGTTATCCCAGACGAGTCAGACTTCCCCTACACAATTCGCGTGGTCTCCGAGATCCTGTCCTCCAACGGTTCCACCTCCATGGCCAGTGTTTGCGGTAGCACCCTCGCCCTCCTGGACGCGGGTGTCCCCCTCAAGGCCCCGGTGTCGGGTATCGCGATGGGCCTGGTGATCGGTAAAGATGGCAAGTACGCGATCCTCACCGACATCCAGGGGCTAGAGGACGCCCTTGGCGACATGGACTTCAAGGTCACAGGCACCACGGCGGGCATCACCGCCCTGCAGATGGATATCAAAGTGAAGGGCATTACACCCGAAATCATGGATAAGGCCCTCGCTCAAGCTCACGAGGCACGGGAGCAGGTGCTGGGGGTGATGCTCAACACGATTTCGGAACATCGTCCCCAGCTCTCGCCATATGCGCCTCGGATGATCAAGATTCAGATCAACCCGGACAAGATCCGGGAGGTGATAGGCCCAGGCGGCAAGATGATCCGCAAGATCATCGACGAGACCAAGTGCACCATCGACATCGAGGATGACGGAACCGTAGTCATCGGCTCCACCATCGCGGAGAACTCGGACAAGGCCATCAAGATGATCGAGAGGCTGACTCGCGAGGTCGAGGTGGGGCAAACCTACACCGGAACTGTCACCCGAATCCTGCCCTTCGGTGCCTTTGTGGAGGTTCTGCCTGGCAAGGAAGGGCTGATCCACATCTCGGAACTGGAGGAACACCGGGTAGCTCGGGTCGAGGACGTGGTAAACGTGGGCGACGAGGTCACCGTGGTCGTCACGGAGATCGACCGCCAGGGTCGCATCAATCTCTCACGACGGCAAGCCCTTCCCGGCGCTAAGCCTCGGCCGCCTGCGGCGGCGGGCGCGCCGCGGGGCGGCGGTCCTTCAGGACACCCCCGAGGGCACGAAGGCGAGGGTCGGTCACCGGATCGACCTCACCGACCGGAGAGGCGAGAACCCTACGATGGCCCGGAAGGGCCGAGGCGACCCTTCGGCGGCAATCGCTAGTAGTACGAACGATATGGGTCGGGGCGCCGGGCATCCCGACCCACCTCTAAGCAGCTTTCCCTGGATGGGGTTCACTTCAGCCAGGGGAAAGGTGGACATGATCAGGGAAAGCTGCTTAGCCCACGGGGATATCCTCTCCTCATCCAGCCCAGCAGCCTCTAAGGATTCCATCTCTACTTGTACGCAATGGAGGGCCGGAAGCATGGCGGTTAGCACCCCCATCAAGGTAGTCGTTTCTGGTGCCCTTGGCCGCATGGGCAAGGAAGTCGTAGGGGCCGTGTGCGCCGACCGAGAACTGGATATGGCAGGCGCCATCGACAAGAAGGCGGTGGAGGAATACCTCTCCCTTCCAAACGGTATGGGGCTGGTCCCGATCAGCAAAGACGTGGAGCCGATGCTGCTTCGGGTGAGGCCCAATGTGATGGTGGACTTCACAAGTCACGAGTCTGTCATGGACAACATCCGAACCGCGATCAGCCACGGGGTGTTCCCCGTCGTGGGAACCACAGGCATCTCTCAGCAGGACCTGCGGGAGATCGAGCATCTGTGCCAACAGAACGACATCGGCGCCATAGTGGCGCCGAATTTCGCGATAGGCGCCAACCTCATGATCCACTTCGCCCGGCTCGCGGCCAGATTCTTCCCCGCCGCCGAGATCATCGAGCTTCACCACCAGGGAAAGTCAGATGCTCCCTCGGGGACAGCAATCAAGACAGCCGAAGAGATGAGCCGGGCGAGGGGAACGAGATTTGAGGATGGTCAGACCAAGAAGGTGGCACTCGAGGGCGCTCGTGGAGGCGAGGAAAGCGGCATACACATCCACAGCGTGCGGCTGCCCGGCCTGGTGGCCCATCAGGAAGTGCTGTTTGGCGGACAGGGCGAGACCCTGCTGGTTCGCCACGACTCGGTCAGTCGCGAGTCGTTCATGCCGGGTGTGATCATGGCGATAAAGGAGACACCCAGGATACGAGGCCTCGTCCATGGCCTCGACCGACTAATGGGCCTGCAATGAGGTGAACACAATGTCCCAATACCGCGTGGCTATCCTCGGCGCGACCGGTATGGTCGGCCGTGAATTCATCAAGATCCTTCAACAGCGGGATTTCCCCGTTTCTGACCTGGTTCTGCTGGCCTCGGATCGGTCGGCAGGTAAGACAGTGTCCTTTGGATCGCAGGATATAGTCGTCCAGGAGACCACCCCCGAGTCCTTCAGGGACATAGATATCGTCCTGGCGTCGGCAGGTGCCGAGATCAGCAGGGAGTTTTCTCCAATCGCGGCCGCGGCAGGTGCCGTGGTTGTAGACAACAGTCGCGCTTTCCGCATGGAGCCGGATGTGCCGCTGGTTGTACCTGAAGTGAATATCATGGATGCCAAAGAGCACCACGGCATCATCGCCAACCCCAACTGCTCCACCATCCAGATGGTGGTGGC
>JAJYNT010000041.1 GCA_021786215.1 Chloroflexota bacterium
GGTCGGGGGCAGTTCCGCCCTGCTGCTTTACTTCACCTTCGGCGCCCTCAGATCGATCTACCAGCCGGTCATGTACGGTGTGATCGCCACAATCGGCATCCTGGTCGGGTTGGAGGTCCCGATACTCACAAGGCTGCTGGCCGAGAAGTACACACTGAGGGTCAACATAGCCAACGTGCTCACCTTCGACTACCTCGGGGGGCTGCTGGGTTCCCTGGCCTTCCCGTTGCTCCTGCTACCCTACCTGGGACTGATCCGCACGGCCCTGGCGGTGGGGCTGCTGAATCTTGCGATCTCCGCGCTGGTGCTGGTGACAGCCTGGCGACAGCTGCACCACCGCAACTACGCCGCGGTCTTGCTGCTGGCGACAGCCGGGCTGCTGAGCATCGGTCTCGCCCACAGCGACTCGCTCTGGGCCAACTTGGAGCAACGGCTTTACAGGGATCCGGTAATCTACTCCATCCAGACGCCCTACCAGCACATCACGATTACCCAGTGGAGGAACGACATCAGGCTGTTCCTCGATGGCAATCTCCAGTTCAGCTCCCTGGATGAATACCGGTATCACGAATCGTTGGTTCTCCCCGCGATGGCGGCAAGTCGGAATCACTCCCACGTTCTGGTGCTGGGCGGCGGCGATGGACTGGCTCCGCGCGAAATCCTGAAATACCCCAACGTGAAACAGGTGACCCTGGTCGATCTGGACGGCCAGATGACCCACCTCTTCCAAACCCAGCCGGAGTTAACCAAGCTGAATCACAACTCGCTCAACAACCCCAAGGTTAGAATAGTGAACACCGACGCGTTCAAGTTCTTGGAGGATGATAGCGGCTTCTACGGGGTGATCATCGCCGACCTCCCGGATCCCCGCAATGAGAACCTTCAGAAGCTTTACACCGAGGAGTTTTACCGGCTGGCGGCACGCCGTCTATCTGTGGGTGGAGTCTTCGTCACCCAGGCCACCTCGCCCTACTTCGCCCCTCAGGCGTTCTGGTGCATCTACGCCTCGATGCAGCAGGCCTGGCCGCAACTGCTCCCCTATCACGCGAACGTGCCTTCCTTCGGCGACTGGGGCTTCGTGATGGCATCTCAGCAACCGATCAACCCCGACAACCTGAAACTGTCGGTGCCGACCCGTTTCCTGGACGGTCCCACCCTGCGGTCTCTCTTCGTGTTCCCAGCCGACATGCCCTCCCTGAAGGAGCAGCCCAACAGCCTGATCCAGCCCGTACTGCCGGGTTACTACCGCGAGGGGTGGCCACAAGCCAGATAGGCCGGCACACGCGCCACTGCTAGGCCGCCCGCCGCGTCACTTCCTCCAACCGCTGGCAGGAAGGACAGAGATAGCTTTCCCGTCCGGCGGCCCAGATCTTCTCCACCAGCCCCGGGCATCCCACGCATGGCTTTCCGGCTCGCGCCACCACCTTCAGCTTCTCCTGATAGCCACCCTTCCGTCCCAGCACATCCCTGTAGGCCCTCGTGGTAGTGCCCCGCAACCGTATCGCCTCGGGCAGGATGGTGCGGATCGCCCTGTACAGCCGCTCCACCTCCTGCGGTGACAGGCTGCTGGCCGGGCGCAAGGGGTGGATGCGGGCCGCAAAGAGCGACTCGTCCGAATAGATGTTGCCCAAGCCCGAGACGACCCTCTGATCCAGCAGCAGCGCCTTGATCTGACGGCGAGTGCCCTGGAGCACTCGCCGAAAGAACTCCAGAGTAAACTGGTCGGAAATTGCCTCAGGTCCCAGTTCCCCCAGGGGTAGTCTGGTATTCAGCTCCTGCTCGTCCACCAGATTTATCATCGCAAAGCGCCTGCTATCCACCAACCGCAGCTGATGTCCGTCATCCAGATCGAGCAATAGCCTCGTGGATTTCTGCACCAGGTTATCCGGTTCCACCAACAGCAGCTGCCCCGTCAGTATGAGCTGCACCACGAGGGTTTTCCCCGAGGAGAGACGTAGCAGCAGGTACTTCGCGCGGCGATCAACCCCAGCTATGCGTTGACCGGCCAACTCCGCCTCCATCTCCGCTGCCGATGGGTACTTCACCAGCCGAGGGTCCAGCACCCTCGCGGCGAGGATGGTGCGCCCCACGACCAGCGATCTCAGGTCGTTCTTGATTGTCTCTACCTCGGGTAGTTCTGGCATCTGCTCACACAGGATGATGGTCGTAGCGAGTGGGAAACAGCTCGCTGATGGATCGGTTCTCGTTCAGCCTTCGGATGGCGTCGGCCAGCAGCCCAGCCACCGTCAGCAACTTCATCTTGCGAAGCCGCTTCTCAGGTGGAACGGGCACGGTATCGGTGACG
This sequence comes from Chloroflexota bacterium, assembly GCA_021786215.1. Next base: position 2,306 of record JAJYNT010000041.1, read on the forward strand.
GCGATCTCCACGATGGCCGGATCTTTCAACCGATCCAATGCCCCATTCACGAGCAGCGCGTGGGTGGCCGCTACCGTAATCTCCGGCCTCGCACCGGCCCCCAGGAGGGCTCGCACGGCCCCCTCGATGGTACCCCCGGTTGTGATCATGTCGTCCACGATGAGGGGCCGCCGGCCCCGAACTTCGCCGATTACGGCGCGCACCTCAGTCTCCGCTCCCCCTAACCGCTCCTTATGCAGCACCGCCATGGGCAGGTCCAGCCCCCGAGCGTACTTCTCGGCCAGCTTCACACGTCCGCTGTCGGGTGAGACTACCACCATCTCCGGCTCCTTGCGCTTGAGCAGATGTTCCATCAAGATCGGGAACGCTGTCAGGTGATCCATGCCGATGCTGAAGAAGCCCTGGATCGCCGGGGCGTGCAGATCGATGGATACGACCCGATCGGCGCCGGCCACCGAAAGCAAATCGGCTACCAGGCGGGCCACTATCGGCTCCCGCCCCCTGGACTTCTTCTCCTGCCGGGAGTAGCCGTAGTAGGGGATGATGGCCGTGATGCGACCCGCGGCGGCTCGCCGGCAAGCGTCGATCATCACCAGCAGTTCCGTCAGATGGATGTCCACCGGCGGACAGGTGGACTGAAGCAGATAGACGTCGCGGCCTCTGACGGTTTCGTCCAGCCGCAAGCTCACCTCGCCGTCCGGAAAACGTCGCAGGGTCCGCTTGCCCAATGGCGTCCTCAGCTTGGAGATTACCGCCTTGGCCAGCTCCGGGTTTGCCGAACCGCAAAAGAGTCGGATGTCCATCTCGCCTCACGGCTCAGCACTGTGCGTGCCACAGACCGGTTCATCTTTCCAGTCGGGCGTACTGCATGAGCGGACCGCCTATCAGGGGCAAAGCATACTCCACGAAAGCAGGCGTCACGAAATTGTGATCGTCGTTGAGGAACTCGGGAGGAAACGGCTTGACCGTGTTGGCAATGTCCACAAGGGGGGCCGAATCGGTGGAACAGCGATAGTCTGGCGAGGGTTCCCGTACAAGAACCACCATCTGGTCGCTGCGCCCATCCACAACGTACTGGACCGCTCGCTGGCCCACCAGGTAGGCCTCCTCCAGATCGGTGCGGGAAGCCAGGGTCATTGACATCCGCTGAATGGTACCGGGCTTGTCGAATCGCGCACGCAGCCCAAGCTCCCGGGTCACGACCCGACATAGATAGGCTGCCGGGCTCTCGTAATAGCCGTGGCCAAATGGATCCACAAAGTATGGTTTCTCGCTCCCGACCACCTGCCCTCGGCTGTCCCGTATGGTCTCCGTGAGCACCACAACCACATAACCCACTTCTCGATGCACCGCCCTGACATCCTCCAGGAACTTGGTTTCCTCGAACGGCACCTCCGGAACGTAGACGAGGTGGGGGGCATCCAGCACACTCCTCTTGCCCAGGACGCTGGCCGCGGCCACCCACCCGGAGTCGCGTCCCATGACCTCGATGATCTTGACCGGGTCGTATCGCTTCATCGCCTCGGTATCCATCCCCGCGTCCAGGGTGCTCTGAGCGACAAAGCGGGCGATGGAACCGTAGCCGGGACAGTGGTCGGTGATCGGGAGATCGTTGTCGATGGTCTTGGGCACCGCCATGACTCGCAGATCGTAGCCCATCTCAACAGCGGCGACGGAGATTCGGTGGGAGGTATCGGCAGAGTCGTTGCCGCCAATGTACAGGAAATAGCGAACTTCGTTCTCCTGAAAGGTCTGGATGATCCTCTCCAGATCCCCATCCTGAAGCTTATGCCGGCAGGAGCCCAGGGCGGCGGCGGGAGTCCGCTTTATCCGCTGGATGGTCCGTTTGCTCTGCCTCTCCAGATCCACCAGTTCGCCCCGCAGCAACCCCTCAACACCGTGGAGGGTGCCCAGAACACCCGTCACATCCGGCTGCCGAAGCGACTCCTCGACCACACCAACCAGACTGCTGTTGATAACCGCGGTGCAGCCTCCAGACTGTCCCACCAACAACTTGCCACATAGCGCTACAGACAACGTCGCCTCCCCACGATTTCTCCCCAGACCGGCACAATTGTAGCGGTTCATGCAGGAAACGGGGAAGGCCCAGACCGGCCGGATCTACGCTGCCGCTGCACCCAGCACCGTCTCGATCCGATTCAGCAGGTCGCCGATGTCGAATGGCTTCTCCACGAAGTCCACGGCGCCCAGAGCCCGTGCGATCTTTCCCATCTCGCGAACACCCTTCACCGCGGCGGACATCATGATGATAGGCGGATGCTGGGGCATCTCCGAGACCGACGCCAGCACCTCCATGCCATGTTTCGGCTGCAGAAGAATATCCAGCAGGATGAGGTCTGGCTTCTCACGCGACACCTTCAGGGGAACATGCTCGCTGTTTGCCAGCAAGACCGGTCGGTAGCCGGCCTCCAAGAGGACCGTACCCAACAGCTCAAGGATCGCCGAATCGTCCTCAACCACCATCACAGTCTTCATGTTCCACCCCTAACCAACCCTCAATCGGTATTGATGGCCGGCGCGAGACCTCGAGAGCGGTCCCAAACGAACCCTCCCGGCGTCGGAACCATCCTGAACGTCCGCTGCCCGCGAGACTCTTCGAGCACACAAACGTCGGCGCCGATGACTCGTTTCCACATAGAGCAAGAAAGTTGCCTAAGCAGACAAATGAAGCGATGGTTCATACCGAGGGGTAGGCAGGGTAACAGTGAACGCATGTAGCGTCGGGGCTTGTCCCCGACGGGTAGCCACGTCGCCCACAAGGGGCGACGCTACAGGTAGGTACTGTGACCTGGTCTCGCGTCCTGCTGAACCATGCCGTCACCTTGGCATGGTTCACACGCGGGGCCAAGTAGGGTAATGGTTGACGCATGTAGGGCGAGGCGCTCTGCCCCGCCGCCGCGTGGTCAGGCGGCGAGGAGGAGGAACGCCGGCTTACGCCGCCAGGATGTCGCGCGCGACATCGATCGCCCTCTCCACGTCACCCCTGCTAATGCCGTAGTGGGTGACCAGCCGAACTAACTGGCCGCCAAATGGGGATACCTTGACCCCATGCTCCTTCATCAGC
>JAJYNT010000188.1 GCA_021786215.1 Chloroflexota bacterium
GGGGTCTGTCGCAACTGGAAAGGAGAATGGAGTACGGAACTGAAAGGAGCGTGACCTTGGAGGGTCTGAACCGCTACGACCGGGCGACGGTGGCGCTCTGGGCCCGCAGCCACGCCGAGCTCTCTAAACGGTCGGCCAACGGCCCCCTGCCTGAGGTGGCAGTCCATGCCGTGCTCGCCGGCGACGATCCAGGCGGCAACCGGCCAGGTCGGCTGGGCTCGTCCGGCCGCTTCCTCTGGAGGCGGCGCGAGATGAGCCAGACGGACAGGAAGATGGGGGACGGGACAAGACTGGCGGAGGCGGCCGTGCGGCAGCACGCGAAGACGCTCCACCTGCCCACGGTCGGGGCCGGGTGCGTGCGGCTTGCGGAGGAGGCGGAGCGCGCTCGCCAGAGCTACCTCGGCTACCTGGAGGCCCTCCTCGGTGCTGAGGTCGAGGAACGGGAGCGCAACGGGATCGCCCAGCGGATCAGGGATGCGCGCCTACCCAAGGTGAAGACGCTTGAGGAGTTCGACTTCTCGCAGGCCCCGGGGGTCTCGGCTGCGAGGATCGCCCAGCTAGCCGAGGGCGCCTACATCGGGCGGGCGGAGCCGGTGGTGTTCATCGGGGAGGCCGGCACCGGCAAGACCCATCTCCTTACGGGACTGTGTGTGGCGGCCTGCCGGCAGCGGCGCCGGGTGCGCTTTACCACCGCGGCGGGACTGGTCAACGAGCTCGTGGAGGCCAAGACGGGGCTTTCCCTCAGCCGGGTGCTCTCCCGCTGGGCCCACTACGAGCTGGTGGCGATCGACGAGGTGGGATACGTGCCCCTGGCCGAGGCGGGGGCGGAGCTCCTCTTCCAGGTGATCGCGGATCGGGCCGAGAAGGCGGCCGTGATCCTCACCATTATGTGGAATATGGGGATCCTGTCGAAGTTTCAGGGGTCTGTGCGATGGGTACGTTGGCTGGAGGAAGCGGACCGGGAAGCGCGGCGCTTGTGGCTTCGTGACAGATCGAGTCTGCCGGCTGGGCCGTTTCGAGTCAGGGGCTCTGCCCCCGAACCCCCGAAGTTTTCTTAGGCATAGGGGGATAGCTCTGGGTGAGGAGGGGGGGTTGAGTGGGCGGGGAAGCCCGGAGGCTTCCCCCAACGGTCACCCGTCGCCACCCCGCCTGGCTATCCCTGGTGGGTCGGTCTTCACCGGAGCCCACTTCCGTTTCACCAGGCGTTCTTCAGCGTACGGCCTCACAGCCTTCGCCGCAAGCCCTTGCGGCGATGAAGCCCGCGCCCCCGGGGTCTGCAATCCCGCAGGCGGGTCGGCTGGTCGCGGCTGGCGCTGCCGCCATCTGGCCTGGGGTCTGTCCGCAAGGGGTTGGTTGATGTGCCAGCCTCGCCACCAGGCGGTCCAGAGCCGAGAGGTCCCCATCCACCGCCGACCGCTCATCCTCGGTCAGCGGGATCTCCTGCAACAAGCGGAGATGGCTCGTCTTCGCCTCCAGGAGTTGGCCTCGACCCGAGTCCTTGGGGCTGTAGAAATCGCATCGGGGGCAAGCCATTCGGTGAGGACACTGGTCGAAGAATTCGTAGCTGCACAGGCCGTGGCCCAGGTCGTAGTAGCGCCAGGGCTCACCCGCTGCCGCCGCGGCGCTCCTGACCGCGTCCTGATCGATCAGCACCTCGATGGCCCGCACGTTCCTGGCGAAGTACCCGGCATCGACATAGGCTTTGGCCAGTTTCGTCGGCGTCAGGGCCACATAGTTCTGCGTTGTCGCCGGCGAACGATGGCCAAGCCACGCTTGTAGCTCGAAGAGGGACATCGGCTCTCGGGCGTTGAACAGTTGGCTGGCGATGGTGGAACGCGCCCGGTGGCTGGTGATGGAGCCTCTGGCATCGGCCTTGGACACGCCCGCCTTGCGGCACAGGATGGGGATGAGGGAGCCGTTGAGGTACTCCGGAGTCAGGGGTCGAGCCCGCTGGCAGAACAGGAAATGGACTAACTCGCTGGTCTTGCGGTCGGCAAAGACCGGCTGCTGGGGCCGCACTCGCTCCCACTCCCTGATCGCCTCCCCGACGACGGGGTCCACCGGCTTGGTGAAGGCCGTCCCGGTCTTGTTCACCGGGACCTCCAGCAGACACACCGCTTCCTTGGGGAGCAGCTCGCCAGTGCTCGGCACGAGGGCGTCCTCCCGTTGCCAGCGGACGCACCCTACCCGCAGCCTCACGATCTCGTCGCTGCGCAACCCTGCGAAGAGCCACACGATGGCCACGGCCCGAACGAACTCGATGGGATAGTAGGTGGGCTGGTTGTCCGAGCGGCGCAGGTCCTGGGCGCCGAGGTTCAAGCCCGCCCAGAGGAGTCTCGCCCAGACGTCGTCGGCGATCACTCGCGGGCAGGGGCCTATCAGCGCCTTGACGCTGCGCGGGCTGGATCGAAGCGATGGGGGATCCATCCCCACTCCTGGCAGTCCCAGAAGAACACCCGCATTGAGCTCAGGTAGCCGTCCTTGGTTCGGGCGGAGAGGGGATGGCCCGTGGAGCTGCGATTGCCCATCTTTACGTGGGGTCCCGTGTACTCCCCGGCCTTCATGCGGTCGATGGCCGCCACGTAACCGACGGCCAGCTCCCGGGTCCACTGCTCCGGGGTGGTCACCTCGGGATGGTTGGCTGCAAGCCAGCGACCGGCCTTCATCAGCACGATGCGGGCGCTCCTGCGGGTGGCGGGGGCCAGGGTGGAGGTGCTCTCCCAACGACGAACCCAGGCCATCCAGTCGGGATGGATGCCCTCTTCTACCCCGGTCGCGTTGGCCCTCGCCCAGTGGCTGGTCTCGGCCGGAAGCGGCCCCTTCAGGAAACCAAGCGCCACCAACCCCCTTCTCAGCTTCAGGAAGTGGGAGCGACGAGTAGGGGTAACGCCTCGACCCAACTCCTCCAGGCGCCTCGGCGTGATGTCTTCCAGTCGGGGACTGCCGATCAGCAGAAACACCTCGCAGACCGTGGACTGGAGGGGAGCCAGGCCCCACCGATAGTATCCCCAGCCGGATATGACGCTCCCGACCGCCTGGATGGCGGCCTGGACGGCCTCGTGGCCGAAAACCTTGGCGGCCAGAGCCACTCGCTTGAAATCGCCCAGTGCCCGGACGCCCCTGAAACAACCCAGCAGGTAAGCGGCGGCCATCATGTATTGGCGATGGTCGCCATCGGCCAGGTGGCCGTTCTCTCGAAAGAAGGCGGCCTGGGTTGGCCCCAGGATCCGACACCAGGTATCCCCGTCCCATCCCCAGAAGGCGAGCCCTTCTCGACCACAGGCCCGCAGCAGTCCCACCGCCGCCGCTTCCTTGAGCTCAACCCGCCCTTCGATTGGATCGAGAGCCTCCTGAAGGGGGGTCAGGAGACGAGCCAGAGCCCGTTGTCTTTCCGCAGACGCCTCCACTCCGCCATCGCCCCATCGGCTCCGGCTGGCCAGCAGTTCCACCAAGGCTTGTCGCTCTGTCGCTGTGAGACGTGGCGTCCGGTCGTACCGGCCATCCTCGACTGGGGCGCGCCAGAGCGTGTCCCCGCCATCCATCACTGGTTGCCCGCTCATTCCGCCGTCTCCTGCTCCAGGAAAGCCGCGGTCATGGCGCGGACTCGCCATTGGTGGATCTGCTCCATCCCCTGCTCCAGCCGCTCGGCCAGGTCGCGGCCCGACAGATGGATATACTGCTGGGTCGTGTCCGGGTTGAGATGTCCGGCGAAGCGGGCGATCTCGTGGAGGTCCCAGCCTGCCCTCGCCAGATCGGTCAGGCAGAGATGGCGCAGGGTGTGAGTCGAGAACTGGGACAGTCCCGCCCGGCCGGCGATGCTCCGGATCACCTTGGACCAGGTCCAAAAGGTGATGGGCTCCGCCCGGTTGCGACGCGACTCGGACAGGAAGAGAGGGCCTCGCGTGTTGCCGAGAGCGCGACGATGGACGAGGTAGCCCTTCAGCAACTCGCCGGAGGCCGCCGAATAGGGGACGACCCGTTCCCGTCGCCCCTTGGTCGTCTCTCCCCGGATCCGCAGCAGCCTGTAGGCTGGGTCAAGGTCGGTGGACTCCAGCAGGCACAGCTCCTCGCGGCGGAGTGCGGCATCGTAAGCCAGGCCGATCATGCAGCGGTTCCGGATCGGCTCGCTCCGGGCTGCCAGGAGGAACGCCTTCCATTGATCATCGGTGGGGATCCAGGGCAGCTTCTTGAAGCGGGGGAGGAGCCCTCGCTCCCGTTTTGCGCCGAAGGCTTTGCCCGGGGTGTAGCGGCCTCTCCCGACAGGGTTGGTTTCCCGAAGCTCCTCCTCAATGAGATGATCGAAGAAGAGTCGGACGGCCGTCAGGCGCTGCTGCAAGGTCGCGTTGGACAGACCGGCCCCCGAGTCCAGGGTCAGGAGATTGCCAGCGCGGGGATTGGGCCGGCGTCGCAACTCACCGACGTATTGCGCGACCTGATCCCGGGTTACACCGACGGCCGCGAGGTCGTTGCTTTCGCAGAAGGCCAGGAAGTCTTGGACGCCTCGGGCGTATGCGTGGATGGTGTTGGGGGCTAGACCTAGCAGTATCTGGCTTTGGAGCCAGCTCTTCGCCAGGGGATCACGGGCGACGGCGGGGAAGCGATCCCAGGGAAAGTCGTCGGGGTCGAGGAACTCCGGCACTGCCTCCACCTCTTCTCAATGCCAGACAAACCAACCACAAGCCGCTGGCATCAGGATTTGGTAGGCAGCGTACCACGGAGGGAGATTCCACGTAACTTATAGCCTATGGCTCGTCCCGTCGTAGCCGTAGGTGGTCACCCGGTTCTCCCGGTCGGTCACCGTGGAGAGCCGCCCGCTCGCGTCGTAGCCAAAGGAGACCGCCCGAGCCGGGCTCGCCCAGTCGGAGACGCTGGTGAGGCGTCCGCTCGCCTGGTCGTATGCGAAGACGAGCGCTCCCCTGCCCGCCGGGTCGGAGACCGATCCCAGCCGGCCGTTCGCGTCGTAGGCGAGGCTCGATTGGTTCCCGTAGCGGTCTGCGATGCGGGTGAGCCGCCCGTAGCCGTCGAAGCTCCAGACGGTCTGGTCCTTGTGCGTCACTGTGTAGGTGTTGTCCTGGTTCTTCACGAGGGTCGCGGTCGAGCCCGCCGGAGGCGTGTAGCTGCCGTCGAGGTTCCGAGTGTAGATGTCCGTCCCGGCCCTCGGCCCCACGAGGATCAGGCTCCCCGTGCCGTCCCCCGGGTCGGAGAGGCGGATGAGGTAAGAGTGGGTCCACCCGGGCCCGAGGCCGGTAACCCGAGTGTCGTTGGAGTTGTAGCTCCGGGAGAAGACCGGGGCCGGCCCCCGGCCGGGTATGGCTACGTCGGTATGCGAGTAGCTGTAGTGGCCGGAGAGGGTCACCACCGGGTCCTT
>JAJYNT010000066.1 GCA_021786215.1 Chloroflexota bacterium
CCATCCTGGCGGCGGCACCGCATGTCCGCGCGAGCGCAGCGCCGCCAGTTCTTGCAACGAAGACCGCCCGGGCGCTTCCCCTCTAATCCTCCGTTCCAACCGAGCCGTCTGCCCCAGCTCTCAATGCCCTTCGCTTCAGGATTTGTGAGCGGGCTAGTCAGTTCCCGAACAGATGGACCGGTGTTGGCCGGCCGGCATGATCTTCTCCTGGTGACGGTCATGGACGCGCCTCTAGGCCGCAGCAGTCCAAGTCCGTTGACGCCGACAATCCGGCGAAGTATACTCCGTGTAGCTTTTGTGCTACACGTCGGTGAAGGCCTGAGGCTCGTGGAAGGAGGAGGATCGGAATGGGCAATGTGCTGGACTGCAGCTTGGGACCAGGTTTCGATGCTCTTGAGTCGCTACTTGGCAAGACGGAAGAGAGAGAGCAGACGGAGCGAGACGTCCGGATTATGATCATGACTCGCCAACTCCTGATGGCCATTGATGTTGAGCGAGAGCGGCGCGGCCTTACCAAGAACGACCTGGCAGAGTTGGCCGGCATTAATCCTCAGCAGGTACGACGGATGTTCACGTCCGAGAAGGCAAACCCAACGTTGAAGACGCTACTGACAATCCTAGCTGCCCTCCGCATCGGGTGGAGCTTCGACATGCCTGAGGCGGAAGCCTGGGTTGAGACAAGTTCGACCGACGCGAAGTCCGGGGAGGACCATGTGGTTCCCAAGGACCATGCGAACGAGCCTGCCCGGAAGCGTCGAGACTCTAAGGGCAATGGCCGAAACAAGGAAGCAGCGTAGTGTCACCGGCGAGAGTTCCTGAGGTATGGGACGTTCGATTCTTCAGACGCCATATGAACGACGACCCAGTCCAGTCCTGCCCGGGCTTCGACTTTCTCGTGGCAATTGACGTGCGGGCCGCTCAGAAGCTCAGGAAGATACTCCGCAGCGTGGCTGGTGCTCCTCCGCCTAGCTGGTCCGGCGGCGGAACGTGGGAGGCCATGCGCGACGACATGGCCGGCTACTACGAGGCCCGGACGGAGTTGGGGGAATGGCTATATCGGCTGTTCTGCATGCTCGAACGAGAAGGGGAAGGACTTGCAAACCCCTCTATCATCGTGATCGACGGGCTCAAGAAGAAGAAACGTACCAAGATTCGACCCCAGGACTATGATCGGGTTCGCCAACTTGGTGAGGAGTACAAGAAGAGACGTCCCCGCAGCGTGTTCTAGTAGGGCTATCGACTCAGTATAGTAGCTCCAGGGAAGATGGCTCGTGATGCCTTACACGCGTCACAGGGGACTGGACTGGCTCGGAGGACTGCTGTCGACTGGGTGCGTCAGTTTGAAGCAGAACCCATGGACTCGGGCGGAATCCCTGGACTGGGGGGCTTAGCGGCGTTTAGCAACTGTACGTAACGCTACTAAACTGTGCAGATCAGAGAGGGTTCCGACCTACTTCAAAACCGTCTACGGGGCAGTAATCGCCGTCCCGGGTGGGTTCGACTCCCATGCGCCTCCGCCAACAATAGCTGCCTAGCGTTAATTATTGATAAAGCTAGGCAGCTATTGTTATATGACTATTGTCAAGTAGTGGGTAACTCGCGGATAGTCGCAGGGGATGTCCAGAAGGGGCTAAGCCCCTTCTGGCGGGGCCTGGGGTGTCCCCAGAGAACCATCAAAGGCTTCTTGACACATGGCTAGCGTAAGCTGTTGACGGGTCGGCCGATGACTGCTACTATTTCCGCAGTTAGGAAAGGAGGTGATGCGAATGGGTTGTCATAGTCCTAGCGCGATGGCGCACCCGGTTCGCACGCCTCGTGGGCTGGAGGTCGGGCGCTAGTCGTCCCATTCTCGTCCTCGGGGATTGTAGTGACCGAATCCTGAGCGCCTCGCGCTTGGGGGGATAGCCAGAGGGATGCAGATCCCTCTGGCTATCAGTTTATTGGGGGTGGTGAGATGACGGAGAGTGAGCAGTTCCAGGCGCCGCAAGGTTGGGTGGTGCACTACCTCCCCGAGACGGGGTCTACCAACGATCTGGCTCGACAGGCCGGCGAGAGCGGAGCGGTTGAAAAGGCCGTCTTCGTGGCGGACCATCAAACCCGGGGGCGAGGCCGCCAGGGTAGAAGTTGGCTGGAGCAACCGGGAAGCGCCCTTCTGTTCTCGATGCTCTTCCAGCGGCACCAGTCGCAGCCATTCCTGCTGACCATGGTTTGCTCCGTGGCCGCCTGTGAGGCGATTGAGAAGCTGCTCCCCGTTCGAGCCGAGATCAAGTGGCCCAATGACCTGATGGTGAACGGACGAAAGCTGGGTGGCGTGCTAACGGAGGTGAGCTGGGCACCGGCCCATCCATTCGCCGTGGTGGGGATGGGAATCAACGTCAATCTGGACCCAGCCTCCATACCTGGGATCCCCGACAACGCCACAAGTCTCCGTCGAGAGACGGGCATGGAGTTCTCCCGGCAGCGTCTTCTGCACGAGATCCTGCTTCACCTGGATGAGCTACTAGCTCTGGATCTACGCCAGTTGGAGCCCGTCGTGCGTGAGCGATGGGGCTCGCGACTGTGGCGAAGGAGCCAGAAGGTTGTGGTGGTCGAAGAAAACCAGCAACTGGAGGGCAGCTTCGAGGGGGTGGCGGAAGACGGGGCGCTGCTGCTTCGACTGACCGACGGCACGCTGCGTACTGTTAGGGTCGGCGATCTGCTGATCTAAGCACTACCGCGCCCCTATGGCGGCACCACTTTCCCTGTGATAGAATTAGCCTATCCGAAACGCGTCTAACCGCCGAGGAGGCCCCCTTGAAATTCGGCGTGATAGTGTTCCCTGGCACCAACTGCGACAGGGACACTTACCACGTACTCGACTCGGTCTTCGCACAGCCGGTGGAGTTCATCTGGCACGAAGACACGGAGCTGTCCAGCTACGACTGCATCGTTCTCCCGGGCGGTTTCGCCCACGGGGACTATCTTCGTGCGGGGGCCATTGCCCGCTTCTCCCCGGTGATGCGGTCGGTGGAGCGGTTTGCCCGTGGCGACCGGCTGGTGCTGGGGATCTGCAACGGTTTCCAGGTGCTGCTGGAGGCCGGCCTGCTGCCCGGCGCTACGCTGCGCAACGACCACCTCCAGTTCCGCTGTTCCTGGGTCAATGTGCGGGTGGAATCCACCGATTCCCCGTTTACCTCGGCCTGCGAGGCAGGGCAGGTGCTCAAGCTTCCGATAGCACATCAGGAGGGAAGCTACTACGCGCCGGAGGATCTGCTGCAGCAGCTGGAACGCCGCTCGCAGATCCTTCTTCGCTACTGCGACCCCGATGGCCGGATCACCCGCGACTCCAACCCCAACGGCTCCCTGAGGAACGTGGCCGGTCTCTGCAACGAGGGCCGTAACGTGTTCGGTCTCATGCCCCATCCTGAGCGCTGCTGCGAGAGCATCCTGGGTGGCACCGACGGGGCCTACATCTTCCGATCGATCCTGGGAGCGCCCACCAGCCCTCACCCCGTGAACATGCCCTCTGGCATGTTCACGCCTCTCCCAAAGGGAGAGGGATCGCCCATAACGCAGCACTCAGCCCTCACCCCGACCCTCTCCCAAGGGGAGAGGGAGCACTCAGCACGCAGCACTCAGCACCCCGTTCAGGAGACCCTTTGATGCCCGTAACCCGCGAGCTGTTGGATGAGGTTGCTCTCACCCCCGAGGAGTACGATCTGATTGTGGCGAAGCTCGGCCGGGAGCCGAACCGGGTGGAGCTGGGCATGTTCGGCGCCATGTGGAGCGAGCACTGCGGATACAAGAACTCACGCCCGGTGTTGCGTCTCTTCCCTACCAAGGGCCCCAGGGTGCTTCAGGGGCCGGGCGAGAACGCCGGGGCGGTGGACATCGGCGATGGGCTAGCGGTCGTCCTCAAGATCGAATCGCACAACCATCCCAGCGCCGTGGAGCCCTATCAGGGGGCTGCGACCGGTGTCGGCGGGATCGTGCGCGATATCTTCACGATGGGGGCTCGTCCCATCGCCCTTCTGGACTCCCTGCGCTTCGGCCCACCGACGGAGCGGCGCAACCAGTACCTGGTATCCGGTGTGGTGGGAGGCATCGCCGGCTATGGCAACTGCCTGGGGGTGCCCACGGTGGCCGGGGAGGTGTACTTCGAGGACTCATACTCCGGCAATCCGCTGGTCAATGCCATGTGCGTGGGATTGGTGCGGGCCGGCCAGATCGTGCGGGCCACCGCGAGCGGGGTGGGCAACCCGGTGATCCTGGTGGGAGCCGACACCGGCCGAGATGGGATCCACGGGGCCACCTTCGCCTCCGTGGAGCTGAACGAGCGCTCCGAGGAGCGGCGGCCGGCCGTTCAGGTTGGCAACCCGTTCCTGGAAAAGCTGCTGATCGAGGCCTGCCTGGAGCTGCTCCAGACCGACTACGTGGTGGGGATGCAGGATCTCGGGGCGGCGGGGTTGACCAGCTCCGCCGTCGAGATGGCCGGCCGAGGCGGCAGCGGCATCGACATCGATCTGCTTAAGGTCTCACGTCGAGAGAAGGGTATGACCCCCTACGAGCTTATGCTCTCCGAATCGCAGGAGCGGATGCTGGTGGTTGCCCGACAGGGCCAGGAGGGGAAGGTGCAGCAGCTGTTCGCTCGCTGGGGCCTTCATTCCGATCTGATCGGGATGGTCACCGACGACGGTCTGGTGAGGGTGCGTGAAGGGGAGCAGGTGGTGGCGGAGATCCCCGCCCCGCTGCTGACCGACGAGACCCCGGTGTACCATCGGGAAGGCACTCGACCAGCCTACCTCGCGGAGGCTCACCGGTTCGATCTTTCGACCGTTCCAATCAGGACCGAATACAGCCAGACCCTTCTCGATCTCCTTGCATCCCCCAATCTGTGCAGCCGGCGGCCCATCTACCAGCAGTACGATCACATGGTGCAGACCAACACGGTGGTGCTGCCCGGGGAGGGCGATGCCGCCGTGTTGCGGGTGAAAGGCACTCGCAAGGGACTTGCCCTGACCACCGACGGAAACGGCCGCTACTGTTACCTGGAGCCGCGATCCGGCGGCATGATAGCGGTAGCTGAAGCGGCACGGAATTTGGTGTGCACCGGGGCGGAACCGCTTGCAGTGACCGATTGTCTCAACTATGGCAATCCCGAGAAGCCGGAAGTCTTTTATACCTTCCGAGAGAGCGTGGCAGGGATGGCCGATGCCTGCGAGCGGCTGGGGATACCGGTGGTCAGCGGCAACGTCAGTCTCTACAACGAGAACAACGGATCGGCCATCTATCCGACTCCCGTGGTGGGTATGGTGGGCCTGCTTGAGAACGTTGGGCATGCCACCGGCATGGCTTTCAGGGAACCCGGTGAC
>JAJYNT010000110.1 GCA_021786215.1 Chloroflexota bacterium
CCGGTGGCCAGCACGCTGTGGGGGATCATCATGACCTCGATGTAGCCGACGACATCCCCGGTGCTGACCCTGCCCCCGATCTCCGCCCGCGGTGACGCCGAAGCCTTCTCCGCGCGCGTGAAGACCCCCACGGCTGGGGCTCGTACGATCAGCGCTTCCTGCCGAGTGTCCTCGGGCGCCGCCGCGGCGCTCGCTGCCGGCGCATCCCTCGTGGTGGCTTCCCGCGCCGCCCGGCGAAGAGACAGCCTGAACTCCCCTCGCTCGATCTCGCATTCCTCGATGTCGCTGTCGGCGAGCAACTCCATCAGTCTGCCGATCTCCCGCGTGTCGATCCTGTCGAGGTCGAACTGCGAAGCCATTACCCTACTCGCTCCAGGTAGGTGCCGGTGCGGGTATCCACCCGTATGGTCTCACCCTGATTGACGAAGAGCGGAACCTGTACCACGAGGCCGGTCTCTACAGTCGCGGGCTTGGTGCCACCGGTCGCGGTGTCACCCTTGAAACCGGGCTCGGTGTGTTCGATCTTCAAGTCGACAGTGATGGGCAACTCGACACCAAGAGGTTGCTCGTTGTAGCTGAGCAGTTCCAGATTGATGTTTTCCTTCAGGTAGTTGACGGCATCGTCCAGGACTTCTCGGGTGAGCGTGATCTGGTCGAAGCTCTCGGTGTCCATGAAGTGGTACTGGTCACCATCGTTGTACAAGTACTGGACGGTTCGATGGTCTAGACGAACCCGCTGGAACTTCTCTGTCGCCTGGAAGCTCCGATCGGTAATCTGGCCAGTCCGCACATTTCGCATCTTCAGCCGTATCTGCGCACTCCCACGGCCCATCTTGATATGTTGAAAGTCGATTATCTGCTGGAGCTGGCCATCCAGCTCAATCATGATTCCCTTCTTGATCTCGCCGACGTTAATCAATGCTTATACCTCCATTGCCTCTAACTGCTTCGGTGCTCGCGTCAGCACCACGAGCTTGCCACCCTGCAAGGTTACCAGATCTTCGATTCTAATGCCTCCCCAGCCAGGGACGTACACCCCAGGCTCCACGCTGAACACCATGCCATTCTCCAGGATGTCCTCGGAGGTTCGAGCCAACCGCGGGCTTTCGTGAATGGCCAGCCCCACGCCATGGCCGAGGGAGTGAGCGAACTGTTCGCCCAGGCCGGCTCCAGTGATGACCTTGCGAGCAGTGTCATCGGCCTTCATGCCCACCATTCCCGAGCGAATCCGCTTCTCTGCCCTCTCCTGGGCCTCCAGGACCACCCCATACCACTCCTTCAGCTGTTGGCTGGCTTCGCCCAGGACGATCGTTCGCGTGATATCGGAGCAGTAGCCATCCACCCTGGCGCCCCAATCGATAATGATCGGCTCGCCGGGCTGGAAGGGACGGTCTCCAGGTACGTGATGCGGTCGGGAGGCGTTGGGACCACCGGCCACGATCGGATCAAAGGCCACTCCCTCTGATCCGTGTTGCCGGAGGAACGCCTCCACCTCCCATGCCAGCTGCTTCTCGGTCATGCCCGGCCTCACTATTCCCAGCAGGTGGGTGAAGGCCTTGTCTGCCAGGACAACCGCGGCCTCGATGGCCTGCAACTCCTCCGGTTCCTTTATCGCTCGCAGCCTGTCCACCAGGTCGTAGGTGGGTATCAGCTGTGAATTGGCATCCAGTACCCACTTCACCTCTTCATAGAAGCGATAAGGCAGGTGGTTGCCCTCGAAGGCGATCCTGGAGATGGCCAGCCCCGGGAGGAGGCGAGCCAGCGTAGCCGGTAGCCTCTCCTCGATCCGCACCACCTGATACTCCGGGGCCTCTGCCTCAGCCTGCTCGACAGTTCTCCCATCGGTGAGCAGCATGGCCTTATCCAGAGTGATGAGTAGGTATCCCGCCGAGTCCATGGGAGGGCTATCGTGTCCCGTGAAGCCACTGAGATAGCGCCTGGACTCGGGCTGCGAGATGAGAAACGCATCCGCGCCTATGGCGGACATCTTCTCGCGCAGTTTCTCGATGCGGGATGAGATAGACATGGTAGTTTGCTCCTTACCCCGCTCTACATTCCTGATCGCTTCACTTTTCGCCGGGGAGAGAGAGCCCTCTACGCCGACCGACGTTTACTGCCGGCCCGGGAAGATCTCGCACGGGTGGCCTTGGCCGGAACCACGGCGGCGTTGTCGGCAGGCGCGCTCTCGCCACCCGATTCCGCCGGGCTGCATCGCGTGCAGCGCGGCCCTCCCTTGCCCGCCTCCACCATCAATCCACCGCACTTGGGGCACGGCTCGGGCAGGGGCTTCTGCCATGAAGTCCACTTGCACTCCGGATAGCGGCTGCAGCCGTAGAAGGTGCGTCGTGCCTTGGTCTGCCTTTCCACCAGGTCGGCCCCGCACTCGGGGCATGCGACCCCGATCTTCTTCAGGAGCGGCTTGGCGTTCCGACACTCGGGAAAACCACTGCAGCCCATGAACTTCCCGTACCGTCCCATGCGGATCACCATCGGACGGCCGCACTTCTCGCACAGCTCGTCGGTGGGCTCCGGCTCTATCTTCACCCGCTCGATGCTCTCTCCTGCCCTATCCAGATCCTCACGAAATGGCTGGTAGAAGTCGCGAACCACCGGAACCCAGGGGCGATCCCCTGAGGCAACCTCGTCCAACTTCTCCTCCATGTTGGCGGTGAAGTCCACGTCGATGACGTCAGGGAAGTTCTCCACCAGCAGGTCGTTGACAATTCGGCCCAACTCGGTAGGTCGCAACTGTTTCGCTACCCGTTCCACGTAGCCACGCTCTTGGATGGTGGAGAGGGTCGGGGCGTAGGTGCTGGGTCGGCCTATTCCCTTCTCCTCCATGGCCTTCACCAGGGTGGCCTCGGAGTAACGAGGGGGTGGCTGAGTGAAGTGCTGATCGCTGAAGAGCCTCACCAACTGCAGATCCTCCCCCGAAGCCAACTCCGGCAGCGGCTTCTGGGTATCCTCATCCTGCTCCTCGTCGTCCCGGCCCTCCCTGTAGACGGACAGGAAGCCGGGGAACACCACCAGCGAGCCTGTGGCACGGAAGAGGTAATCGCCCTGGGTCTGTGCGCCCCTGGCTGCCACGTCGACGGTGGTGACCTCGTATCGAGCCGAGGCCATCTGGCAGGCCACAAACCGCTTCCAGATCAGGTCGTACAGTTTGAACTGATCGGAACTCAGATGCTGCTTTATTCCTACCGGCTCTCGGAACGCCGATGTGGGCCGGATGGCCTCGTGAGCTTCCTGAGCGAGCTTGCTCTTGGTTCGGTACACCCTGGGGTTTTCCGGCACATTCTCCGGCCCGTACCGCTCCTCGATGAACCTTCGGACCTCGAGCACTGCCGATTCGGCCAACTGCGTGGAGTCGGTACGCATGTAGGTGATCAACCCCACGCTGCCCTCGGAACCGATGTCGAGCCCCTCGTACAGCTGCTGCGCGACCGCCATGGTCCGTTTGGCTGTGAAGCCCAGCTTTCGGCCGGCCTCTTGCTGGAGGGTGCTGGTCGTGAAGGGGGCCGCAGCAGCCCTGGTCTGCTCCTTGACCCGGACGTCGGCTACTCTATAGACGGCACCTTCCAGGTCGGCCAACACCCGTTGGGAGTCCTCCTGGTTGGCCAGCTCGGGCTTCTTGCCCATAGCCTGCACCAGCCCAGCCTGGAAACTGGCCTTCTTGCTGACCTTCGCCGCCGTCTTTGCTAGCTCGGCCTCCACCGTCCAGTACTCCACGGGATTGAAGGCCTCTATCTCCCTCTCTCGCTCGACGACCAGCCGGACGGCCACCGACTGGACGCGGCCCGCGGAGAGCCCTCTCCGCACCTTCTTCCAGAGCAGCGGACTCAGGTTGTAGCCCACCAAGCGATCCAGGATTCGTCGGGCTTGCTGCGCATCCACCCGCTTCATATCTATCGTGCGGGGGGCTTTGACCGCTCGCTGGATCGCCTCTTTGGTGATCTCGTGGAACTCTATGCGACGGACTGGCTTGCCGTTGGCAGCTATGGCGGTTGCCAGATGCCACGCGATCGCCTCACCCTCTCGATCAGGGTCCGTTGCCAGGTAGATGGCCTGGGCCGACTTGGCCAGTTCCTTCAACTCCTTGACCAACGACCGCTTGTCGCGAGGTATCACATACTTGGGAGAGAAGTCGTGGTCCAGATCCACGCCCAGTTCGCTCTTCGGCAGGTCTCGGACGTGCCCCATACTGGCGTCCACCGAGAAGTCTCTCCCCAGAAACTTCTGAATCGTCCTGGCCTTAGCCGGAGATTCGACTATCACAAGGTTTTTCGCCACGTCGACTATCCCCTAACGTAGTTCATTCCGCCGGCCTGACGCGCCAGCCCTTTCAACTCTAGCATGGTCAGCGTGCTGGACACTATGGCCATTGGGAGGCAGACCGCCCGACGGATCTCATCGATGTGGAGTGGCTCGTGGCTGAGGCAGTGCAGCACCGCCGCCTCTGTCTCGGTCTCCGGGATGGCTCCCCTCGCCTCCCGTTGCTCCACCGCCGCTTCCAGCTTCAGCTCATCCAGTAGATCCCTCAATTCGCAGGCGGGTTTTGCCCCCTCAAGTATCAGTCTGTTCGGTCCTCGACTCGCCGGACTGAAGATGTTTCCCGGCACCGCGAAGACGTCTCGTCCCTGTTCCAGGGCGAACTCGGCGGTGATCAGCGCGCCGCTACTCTCCCCGGCTTCCACTACTAAACTGGCAAGGGACAGGCCAGAGATGATCCTGTTTCGACGCGGGAAGTTGACGCCGTCGGGCTGGGTGCCCAGGGGAAACTCGCTCACCAGGGCGCCCCGCTCCGCTATCTCGCCGGCCAACCTCCGATTCTCACCAGGATAAATTATATCAAGTCCACTTCCTAGTACCGCGATGGTGCGACCCCCGGCCTCCAGCGCTGCTCGATGAGCGAAGGTGTCGATCCCCTTGGCGAGGCCGCTCACCACGGTGACACCATTCTCCGCGAGGCCGCGAGCGAACATCTCGGCGCCCTGCCGTCCGTAAACCGTGGGCATTCTGGTCCCCACGATGGCGACCGCCAGTTCATCCCCGGGAGTCAACCCTCCCTTCAGATAGAGTACCGGCGGTGGGTCCGCTATGTTCTGGAGGGGGCGTGGGTAATCGGGATCTTCCAGGGTAAGCAGCCCTAAGATCAGCCGCCGTAGCTTCTCCATCTCCTGAGCCAGATCCAATCGCGCGCGAGCCGCCGTCAGCGACTCGATGGCCCGCCGATCCAGACCCGCCTCGGCCAGGAGGACCGGCCTTGCCCGCCACGCCGCCTCAGGGCTTCCCAGACTCTCGACCAGACGCCGGAATTTCGCCGGCC
>JAJYNT010000305.1 GCA_021786215.1 Chloroflexota bacterium
AAGGGTCTTGCGGCCGCGGCCGGCGTGAAGAGCAGAGCGAGGGCCGCTACCAGGGTGAGCAGGACCAGAACAAAGTTGCGAAACATGGTTCGCTCCTCTCTCGATTGTCAGATGGCTGAGACGAATGCAGGACTGCTTGGAGATAACGAGGACGGTGGCCCGACTCTGACCGGCGCCATTATAGCATCATTAGCCCAGCGCAGAAGTGGAAAGGTTGACCTATTCCCCGGCGGCCTCTTGCAGTTCCAGCGGCTCGGACGGCTCCACACTTCCAGTGCCGGCTTGAGAGGGGGCTGGGGAAGGCTGGTCTCCCGCCATGTCCAGGTATGACATCACGGCCAGTTCCACATCCCTCTCTTCGCTGCTGTCCACCTCAAACGGCACGACCGGATCGCCCTGAGGATCGAAGATGATCCGGATCCTCGGCCGCTGGAGGTCGTCCGGATTGATGGACGTGACGACGCCGCGGTGGCGACGGAACTTCCCGCCGATCACTACCACCTCCGTGCCTACCGGGAACACCGGCAGTATGGCGAGGAATCGCTTGACCAACTCGCGGTTAAGATGGGTTCCAGCCAACTCCCGTAAGGTAGCGGCGACCCTGATGGGTGGAAGAGCTGGCCGATAGGTGTGATCGCTGGCGAGATTCGCGTATACCTCGGCTAGGGCCGCGATCTCCGCGACGGGAAGTATCAGCCCTCGACCGAAGCGACTCTGCTGCGGATACTGGAACTCATTGTTCCCTCGCAAGTTGCGGGGATACCCAGTTCCGTCCTGGCGCTCGTGGTGTTGCCACACCACTTGACGGGCGATAATGTCAGACGAGCCCATGAGCTCTCGGACGATGTCATAGCCGGCGCCGGGATGCTTGCGCATTATGGCCCACTCCTCATCTGTCAGAGGGGAGGTTTTCTGCAAGATCTCCAGCGGGACTGCCAGCTTCCCGATGTCGTGAGAGAGACATCCCATGGCCAGCTGGTTCAGTTCGAAGGGTTGGAGGTGCATCCGTATGCCCAGCAGGACCCCGGCGACGGCCACGTCCACAGAATGCTCGAAAGTGTAGTTGTCGTGGCTCTTGAGCGAGGTGACTCCTGATAGGACCTTGCTGGTCGTGGCCTGCTCGATGATGCTCTCTACATCTCGGAAGAGCTGAGCCACGTTGGGGAGTGCCGAGTTGATCAGGTTGGCCGCGACCGAACGGATAGTGTCTCCCTGTCGTGCCGATGGGGCGCCTTGAGCGATACTGAACAGCTCGCGCACATGTTTCGTGACCGAAATGTGTACTTGGTCTGACAGCACGTCAGATGGCTCTAGATCATCCGCGATGCCATCCTGAATGTACACCGAGTAGTAGCCCAGGTTCGTGAGTACGTCGATGTATCGTGAGGTCAGCGTGACGCCACGGGCCAGCAGGACACTGCCCCGGTCGTTGTAAATCTCCTTGCCCAGGCTCATGCCCGGCTGGAGGTCTTGCACGTGGACCTTGCGCATGGTGGCTCAAGAACCTAACTGAGGAAGATACACACTGTACAGCTTATCACTTACCGTTGCCACATGGAAGCGGCTCGCGAGTGATCTACCGAATTGCCTCACTGTAGGTCGGCGTGGCCAGCTCGATCTCCTTATCCACCGCGGTATTCACCTCGAAAGGAGGCACCTTTCTGCCGTACTGATCGAAAAGTATGCGGATGGTCGGTCGCTGGATGTCGGCGGATGAGGTCGCGGTGACCACGCCACGATGGCCCTCGAGTTTGCTTGAGATCACCACCACTTCCGTCCCAACAGGAAAGGCAGGAAGGATCGAGAAGAAGCGCCGAACGAGCTCACGATTCAGGTGAGTGCCGGCCATCTCCCTCATGGCCGCCACGATCTCCGATGGCGTCAGAGCCCGCCGATATGGGCGGTCCGAGGCCAGAGCCGAATAGACATCGGCGACGGCGGCGATCTCCGCGGCCGGCAGGATCAGCTGTTTTCCGAAGCGAGACTCCATGGATGCACCGAAACGGTTGTCTCCCCTCAGGCCCCTGGGGTATCCGGTGCCGTCCTGCCGCTCGTGGTGCTGCCAGACGATGTGGCGGGCGATAATGTCCGAGGCTCCCATGAACTGCTGAGTTGCCTCGTAGCCTGCTGTTGGATGCTGCTTGACCAGGGCGAATTCCTCTTCAGTCAGGCGACCCGGCTTGGCCAGCACTTCGGCAGGGACCGTCGTCTTGCCGATGTCGTGGCAGAGACAGCCCAGAGCCAGTTGGTGCAGTTCGTTCAAGGACAGGTACAGCCGTTTTCCCAGCAGCACACCCGCAACGGTGACCTCCAGTGAGTGCTCGAATGTGTAGCTGTCGTGTGTCTTCAGGGAGGCCACTCCCGACAGGGTGTCGGCGGTCATGACCTCGTCCACTATCTTCTCAACGTCCCGATACAGCTTGGACAGCTGTGGAGCGGCCTTGTCCACCAGCTGTGCAGGGGCGATCTGCTTGCCATCCTTAGATGGCTGGGGGGTGACGTTCTGGACTACTGTGAAGAGATCGCGCACGTGCTTGTAGGTAGCTACTCGCACCTGCTCAGAGATGATCTCGGGTGGCTCGATGTCGTCGCCAATGCCGTCGCGTATGAATACCGCATAGTAGCCCAAGGAGCGAAGGGCGTTGATGTAGCTGGCGCTGAGCTTCACCCCTTGAGATAGAAGGGTGTCGCCTCGGTCGTTGTAGATTGTCCGAGCCAGCACCATTCCGGCCCGAAGCTCATCGAGATAGGCCTTTCGCATCCCAGCGCAGTCTCCTGTTATTCCATCTCATAGTTATATCGGCGCCATGTTACGTGAAGATTAGGCCCGTGGGTTGCCACCCGAGATTCGGGTGTGCCCATCGGAGGCGAAGTCGAACCCCACCAGTTCGGCGTAGGAGGAGGTTGCGATCTCGATATCTTTCTCCTTGTGTGTGTCCAGCTCGAAGGGAGCAACCGCGTGGCCGCGACGATCGAAGAGGATGCGCACGACGGGACGGCTAAGGTGGGCGGGATGGATGTCGGTCACGATTCCGCGATAACCCTGCAGCTTGGGGGAGATCACCACGACCTTGGTGCTGATAGGATAGGTGGGGAGAATGCTGAGAAATCTGGTGACGATCTCACGGTTCAGGTGGTCGCCGGCCATGGACTGGAGGGCGGCGACAATCTCGGAGGGCGACATGCCCTGGCGATAGGGACGATCGGAGGCCAGCGCGGCATATACGTCGGCCACGGCTGCGATCTCGGCAGACTGCAGCATGAGCCCCTGCCCGTAAACCTCCTTGCCGGGGCTGAAGCGATTACTTCCCCTCAATCCCCTTGGATAGCCGGTTCCATCCTGCCGCTCGTGGTGCTGCCGGACGACATTGCGGGCGACGATGTCAGAGGCACCCATCAGATACTGAACGATATCGTAGCCGGTCTGAGGGTGTCGCTGGATCAGCAGGAACTCCTCACGGGAGAGACGGGTCGGTTTGTTCAGTATGGACTTGGGAACGACCATCTTGCCGATGTCATGGCAGAGGCAGCCCAGCGTCAGTTGACGTAACTCCTGCTCGGAGAGGAAGAGCCGCTGTCCCAGCATGACCCCGGCGATGGTGACCTCCAGGGAGTGTTCGTAGGTGTAGCTGTCATGGCTCTGCAAAGACACCATTCCGGAAAGGGCTTCGGCGCTGGCCACTCTAGCGATGATCGCCTCGACGTCGCGATACAGGGTGGCAAACTGGGGCTTGGCCGCCCGGGCGAACCGGGCGAGCAGCTCCCTCTGTT
Organism: Chloroflexota bacterium; assembly: GCA_021786215.1. The sequence goes on from JAJYNT010000305.1 coordinate 3,772, forward strand.
CCTCCGGGTCTTCCACTGCAGAGACTGACTCAATGACGGCGAACAGCTCGTCCAGGTGCTTGTAGGTGAGGTTGCGCAGTCTAGGTGTGAGGATGTCCGGGGGCTCCACGTCGTCGCCTACACCATCCTGGATGTAGACAATGTAGTAGCCATACTTCTTCAGGGCGTCGATGTACTGCTCCGTGAGCGTGACCCCGGCACTCAAAAGCACGTCTCCACGTCTGTTGTGGATGTCCTTGCCCAGGATCATGCCGGGCTCGATTATGTCGAGGGTCACTTTCCGCATTGGGACCTCCAGAGGCGAGTAGCGGAGACGCATGGTGGATGCAACGGAGCGATTCTATTGCAGCAAGCCTCGGCTGTCTATTGTCTCCGACTAGGGGGTCATCGCGGGGAAGGGTGATTTGGCCTCGGCCGTGAACGGCCGGGCTAAGAGCATCGGCCAGGCCACGGTTAGCCCGGCCCCGCGGGGCCGAGACGTCACACAAGACCGCGAGGAGCCCGACTCCTCGAAAGCCACCGCGAACTGCCGCGTTGTGGGGCGGCGACCCATCCTGAAGGCTCGTTGCCCTGCCGGTATAGCTACCGTATACTACCAGGGAGAACAGGCTTAGGGGGATTCATGACCAAAGGCAAAGCGATCCGCTTGACCTCATTGGCCAGCTGCGCCGGTTGAGCAGGCAAGATGGGTCCGTTGGACCTCGAGAAGATACTGAAGCCGCTGGCTCAATACAACCACCCGGATCTGCTGGTGGGGTTGAAGACCGGTGACGACGCCGCCGTGTTCAAGCTTGGGGACAAGGCCGTCATCGAGACCGTGGACTTCTTCGCCCCGGTAGTTGACGATCCCTACAGCTACGGTGCGATCGCGGCGGCAAACGCCATGAGCGACGTCTACGCCATGGGTGGGGAGGTGTTGTTTGCCTTGAACGTGACGGCTTTCCCTGAGGATCTGCCCGCGGAGATCATGTCATCCATCCTGCGGGGCGGAGCTGAAAAGGTGGCCGAGGCCGGAGGGGTCATAGTTGGCGGCCACACCGTGATAGACAAGGAACCAAAGTATGGCCTCTGTGTGACTGGGATCGGGGATCCATCCCGGATTACCACCAAGGGGCAGGCGCGTCCGGGGGAGTTGCTGGTGCTGACCAAGCCGCTGGGTACCGGGGCGATCACAACCGCGCACAAGGCGGATGTGGTCGAGGAGAGCCATCTGCGAGCCGCGGTCGAGAGCATGCTGCAGCTAAACCGTACGGCGGCCCGACTGCTGAGGGGGGCAGGAGTTCAGGCCTGTACCGATGTCACCGGGTTCGGCTTGTTGGGCCACGCCTCGGAGATGTCGGAGGCCAGCGGGCTTCGGCTTCGGATCGACTCGGCAAAGATCCCGTTGCTACCCGGCGCGGTGGATTATGCGCGGGCCGGTACCCTGCCGGGTGGGCTAGGACGCAACCGGGCCTACCTGTTAGGAACTGGAGAGGCGACGGGTGTGCGAGTGCAACTCGAGGATACGGTGGGCCCAGAGTTGGCCGACCTGCTGATGGATCCCGAG
>JAJYNT010000169.1 GCA_021786215.1 Chloroflexota bacterium
GGAACAGCAAACGCTGATACGCCTGCGTTGGAGAGGAACCGACCATCGAGCCTCCGCCCGCCTCCGCAATCTCGAGTGGGCCAACACTCGCCGATCGACCCTGCCCTACGGAACCCACCGGGTCGCATGCCGGGCTGATCGCAAGAACAGGGAATTGAGGACGGCGGAGTAGAGCATGAACAGCAGCACGATGACGATCATGCGCCCTGTCAACAGGAACATTTCCGATAGGATCATCAGACGGCCGAGCCCGGCCTCCACCGAGAGATACTCGGCGGCCAGAACAACCGCCCAAGAGGACCCGAGTATCACCCGGATGGCACCGATAAGGCCGGGCATTATCCCGGGCAACACGACCGTGCGGAAGAGCTGCCACTGTGAGGCACCCAGGCTCAGCGCGTATTGCCGAACGATCGGCGGCACACTTCTTATTGCCTCCACGGTGTTGATCACCATCAACTCAAAGGCCACGAATGCGACGAAGACGAAAGGGCCGAGCGGCGCCCCCCCGAACCAGACCATGAAGAGGGGTATGAGAGCGAGCGCGGGCACAGCGCGAACCAACTGGAGGGGGAGATCGAGTGTTTCGCCCAATCGCCTGCTCCAGCCCATTGCCAGGCCAACCAGTACCCCCAGAATGACCCCTGCGGCGGTGCCCCCCAGCACTCTGATCAGCGTGACAAAGGAGTTGTTGGCCAGCACCCCTAGAGCTCGAGGCAGGGAGGATGTTCCACCGTATCCGCCCATCGCGCCGCCGCCGAAGGTGGCAAAACCCGGCAGCGCGACGCCGAAGACCGACTCAATAGTTGGCAGGATAACGTCGGAGTAGCTTACTCGCCCCTGCAACAGGTGGGCCACGCCTTCCCAGATGATCAGCAGGCAGGCGATGCCGGCTATTTGGAGGGGATGTACTCCCAACTTGTGGGACAGCTTTCTCATGGCATCACCACTCATGCGGGGATGGCTGCTTTGCTCTCGGAAGCGCCGACCTCGGAAACGTCGAGGAACCGCCACAGATCAGCCTTGATAGCCTGGAAGTCGGGAGAAAGACGGATGGCATCTTCGCGCGGGCGGGAGAATGGCATCTGGAAGACGGACCGAATCATCCCGTCCCCCAAGGCGAAGACGCGATCTGAAAGAAAGATCGCCTCTTCCAGGTCATGGGTAATGAAGACCGTGGTCTTGCGATCCCGTTCCCAGATTCGAAGAAGCTCCTTCTGCAAGGTGCACTTCGTGGGATAGTCGAGAGAGCCGAACGGCTCGTCCATGAGCAGCACCTCGGGATCGTTGGCAAAGACCGCGGCGATCTGGACCCGCTTCTTCATTCCACCCGAGAGCTCCTTCGGGTAGAAGTCGGCGTACTTCTCCAGATTGACCACCTTCAAGTACTCTCGGGCGATCGACCGGCGTTCCGCCTTGCCCACTCCACGCAGTTCCAGCCCGTACTCGACGTTTCCCAATACCGTTCGCCATGGAAGGATCGCGTCCTGCTGGAATATGACCCCACGCTCACGCCCCGGTTTTCGGACCTCCCGGCCGTCCATGAGGACGCGGCCGCTGGTAACCGGGAGGAGTCCGGCAGCCAGAGAAAGGAGAGTCGTCTTGCCACAGCCCGATGGGCCGACGATGGAGATGAACTCGTTCCCATACACCGCCATCTCGAGCTCACGGAAAACCGGCACCTCTCGTCCGGCCTGCGTGGTGAAGATCTTGGCCACCTTTTCGAACTGGAGCTTGACCGTCTTTTCGTCCATTTCTTGCCCTTCATGGGTATGGATGCATGGTCGGGTTAAGCAAGCGGCGATTCTCACATCGATGTCAGATCTGTGACTGCGGCGAGTCGACGCTGGCGCCTGGTTCCGCCCCCGACTCTCGTGTCAGCCTCACACGGTACGTGTACCTATCCGCGCGGAAGGAGGTTATCGACAACACCACTGGATGGTTATCGACGCTGTAGCACACCCGCTCCATCACCAGCATCGGCGTTCCCCTCTTGATGCCCAGGTGGCGGGTCGCAGTTTCGCCGGCTGGGGCAGCCTGGATCACCTGATCGGCCCATTTCAGCACAACCCCCAGCTTCCGTTCGAGGATGTCGTAAAGGGCTGTCTCCAGGTTCTCTTTCACCAGGTTCTCTTTCAGCAGCTTCTCCCCAAGCTGTTCCGGAAGGTAGTCGACGCCTAGACACAGCGGCTCACCACCTGTGGACCACACCCTGGCCACGCGCAGTACCCTTTCGCGGGCTGGTAAGAGCAGCTTCGCTGCGACGGCCGCATCAGGTTTCACCATCTCTGCCGAGATCAGCCTGGCCTCCGGCTTCAGCCCCCTAGCCACCATTTCCTCGAACAGGCCCGTCAGTCTGGACAGCTCTTGCTCCATCTGCTTGCCGCGAACAAACGTCCCCAGGCCATGCCTTCGGTGAAGTACGCCAGCGACAATCAGGCTGCTGACAGCCTCGCGGACCGTGGCGCGGCTGACGTTATGCTGTTCCATTAACTCCCGCTCGGACGGGAGAGCATCGCCAGGCCTCAATGAACCGCTCTCGACCCCGTCTAGCAGCACATTGCGGAGCTGGAAGTAGAGGGGCACCCGGTTGGTACGATCAAGCATTCAGTTGCACCTCCAATCGCAGATGACTCACACTCATCCGGACCACCTGACGTCCGATCCACCCAGCCGCGAGTCTAGCCCGTCCACCGAATGCTGTCAAGTGTTTTCTCTGAGATTTGTCGCTGCTCAGGGAAATCGCTGAGTAGTAACAGTGTTTTCTCATCCAGTCCTCGCAGCAGAGAGCCTTTTGACATCCGCGGGCCGGCCGGTTAACTTTACTGTATGGAGACCCTTCAGCTACCGACCACCCTGCAGATCGGCGATCTGAAACTGGCCACCCCCATCCTGCTGGCCCCCATGGCGGGCTTCACGGATCTGCCCTTCCGGATGAGCGTCCGTCCCCTGGGTGGTGTGGGGCTGGCCTGCGCGGAGATGGTCAACTCCCCGAGTGTCCTTTTGGGCGGCGGCAAGCGACGCGGCGAGATCCTTGCCACCGTTCCGGAGGACAGCCCCCTGGGTTACCAGATCTACGGGACCGATCCTCAACTGATGACGGCGGCTGCCCGATGGCTTGAGGCAAACGGCGCCGGCTTGATCGACATCAACATGGGTTGCCCCAGGCGAGAGATCACCTCCTCGGGCGCCGGATCAGCCATCCTCAAGACCCCAGAACTCGCCGTCAGGGTCGCGGAACGGGTTGTCGCCTCCGTCTCAATCCCCGTTACCGTGAAGATGCGGCTTGGCTGGGAAGAAGGAACGTTGGTAGCACCCGACCTGGCACGGGAGCTGGAGAAGGCCGGCGTGGCCGCCATCACCGTGCACGGTCGGACCCGGGCGCAGGGTTTCGGCGGGGTCGTGGATCTGTCGGGCATCCGGCGTGTGGTGGAGGCGGTGGAGCGGATCCCGGTGATCGGCAACGGTGACGTGACCTCGCCCGAGGCGGCGCTGCGGATGCTGCGGGAGACGGGCTGCCGGGGGATCATGGTAGCTCGAGGCGCGCTCCGAGACCCCTGGCTCGTCCGGGACATCTGGCAAGCCCTGCGGGGGCTCCCTCCGCTTCCTGTACCCTCTCGTGCCGATCGGATCCTGCTGTTGCTTGACCAGTTCGAGCGCTCCATCCTCCACTACGACGAGAAGCATGCGGTGGCCATCTTCCGGAGGTGGATCCCCGAGCTATCCAAGAAGCTCGAGCTGGGCAAAGAGACGATGCTTCGACTGCTGCGCATCGCCGAGATCGAGGAGATGCGCCGGACGCTGGCTGAGCTGGCCGGGATGGGCTGACCGATGGCCGGCTGCCGCGGCCCGGTCGATGTGGTCCCAGGACCGTTGTCGCCCCGCCTCGGGACGATGGTCCCTTGGTTCCTTCACTGCTGCGTCGTAAGGTAAGGCGTGTCACATCGTCTCGGGAGAGCCATTCTCTTCGGTGGGGTTGGTGATTATGTCTGGGGTCGACCCCTCTCGCCTCGTCGACGATCTCCGATCGTCCCTGGCGGCTTTTCGGCAGACACTCGGCTCGGGTGGGCAATCCGAGGACGCTCTCGGGCTATCCTGGGAGGAGCTGCTGTCCAGGGAGCTCTCCACTCTGGAGGGTGAAGACGCCGGCCCGCCGGCCTCCTGGCCGTCTCCGAACCCTGCCGGTTCCGTACCTCGGCTGGTTCAGTCTCAGCTGCCGCCGTTCCCATCTCTTCCGTGGGCCGATGCCCTGTCGGCGCTGAAGGCGTGGGGCGAAGAACGAGCTGCCGGTCCCGTCGGTCAGCCCAACAACGCCGCCGTGCAGCCGGTTAAGCAGGGTGGTCGATCCACTCGAGGACGGTCTCCCGAAGGTCTGGTGCCGGATCAGTTCGATCCCTCCCTTTCCCCGCAAGAGGCCTACGCGGCCTGCGGTCCGGCCGCCGCGGTGGCCTTTGCCCGAGCCAGCGGCCACGATCTCAGTTTGAGGCAGGTGGTTGATCTCGCGAAGACGGTGGGCTGGACGCCGGCCGGTGGGATGAACGGGATTGCCAATCAGAAGAGGCTGCTGGACAAGATGGGGGTTCCAGCGCAGGTGGACAGCTCGGGGGATTGGAACAGGGTCATTCAGCAAGTTTCCTCTGGGGAACTGGTTACCATCAGCACCCCGGGGCACTACTTCGTGGCCGACCGTTACGACCCGAAGACGGGCCGTTTTCACGTCGGGGCAAGCGGCACCGCCTATAGAAACGGCAAGGAGTGGATGACTCGTCAGGAGATGGAGAGCCTGGCAGGCCAGATCAACGGCTCACTGGCGATGAAGGGCCAGCGCGGCTGGAAGGCGTGAGGAGTGGATCGAAAGAGAGCTCTCCGGCAGGGGCGGGTCAACCCGCCCCTGCCATTCTTATCAGTCCAAGATCACCACTGGCGTTGCCGCGCCCCCTTGTGACGAGGCCCAAGCCTGGACTTCCCCTGGTCCCAAGTGAGGTTGCGTCAAGCTAAACAGGTAGGCGGAGTCCGCCCACGTGAGGTTGACGCAGCCCTGACTCTGGGGAATACCGAAATAGTCATGCCAGTAGGTGCCGTGGATGGCGTAGCCGCCGTCCAGGTAGTACTGGGTGAAGGGGACGTTCGGCAGGTCATAGGGGTGGGTTGGGTTCTTCACGGTCTTGCTGGACATTCGATCCCCTATGAACTTGCCGAAGGTGCTGTAGGTGCCGGTTGGCGTGTTCACCCCTGCCAACCCCAGTGAGACGTAGGTGACGAAGATCGGCTGGCCGTTCTTGACAAAGGTCAGCGTCGAGTTCTTTCGGTCT
>JAJYNT010000465.1 GCA_021786215.1 Chloroflexota bacterium
GCTCTGCTCGCTGAGGCGCGTCAGGTAGTGCTTGATGTGCTCCTCCAACCGGTCTACCACGTCGTCCCGGGTCTGGAGCTCCTCCGCCAGGGCCAGGTCGTTGCCGCGAAACACGGTCATGGCGTCTCGGAACATCTCCTGGACCAGATCTGCCATTCGCAGGGTCTCTCGCGTCGCCTGCCCTAGCGCCAGCGGCGGTGTGTCCAGGACGGTATCGTCCAGGTATCGGGGTTGCATCGGGTCGCCGGTCCTCTTCACGTCGGGCACCAGGTCGGTCACCAGCTTCGCGAAGGGCTTGGTGAAGGGCAGGAACAGCAGGGCAAGGGCCATGTTGAACAGGGTGTGGAAGTTGGCGATCTGCCTCGGGACGTCGTTTCCCAGCAGGGCGACCGGTCCGGACAGCGTTTGCAGGAAGGGGAGCAGCAATAGTACCCCCGCCGACTTGATGAGGATGTGGGCAATGGCGACCCGACGGGCCTCCGGCGCCGTGCCCAGGGAGGAAACGAAGGCGGTGGCACAGGTGCCTAGGTTGGCTCCCAGGACAATGGCCATCCCCACCGGTAGCGGCAGCAATCCCTGGAGGGCCAGGGTGATGGCCAGGCCGATGGTGGCCGCGCTGGAGGCGACGAGGGCCGTCAGGACCGCCGAGATCAGCAGCGTCAGAAAGGGCGTACCCGCCAGATTCAGCAGGATCTCCTGGAAGAGCTGGCTCTGCCGCAGTGGGGCCATGCCGTCGACGATGATCTTCATGGCCAGGAAGATGAAGCCGAATCCGAGTATCCCCTCACCCAGGTGGCGATAGACGCTGCGGCGAAAGCCGAACATGATGGCCAGGCCCAAACCCACCAGGAGGACCGCGTAGTCCATCACTTTGAATGCGATCAGTTGGACGGTGATGGTGGTGCCGATGTCCGCGCCCAGGATGACGCTGATAGCCTGTGGGAGGCTCATGAGCCCGGCGCCGACGAGGCTTACCATCATCACCGTTGTGGCGCCGCTGCTCTGGAGCGCCGCGGTCATCCCAGTACCTACCAGCAGACCAACTACCGGACGGTTGGTGAGACTGCCGAGGAGTTGCCGCAGTCGGTTGCCTGTTGCCCGCTGCATCCCCTCGCCGGCCAGACGGATCCCATACAGGAGGAGGTAGACCCCTCCGAAGAGGCTGAACAGCATCAGGTTGGCGTCCAAAGGCTCACCTCAAAAGAGAGGTTATGGCGGCGCACTTCCGGGTTGCTGCCAAAGCAGCGAGACATTCAATTTGCACTTGGTCCATACATATTGTCAATAGAAGAGCGTGGCACGTTTCCTGCCAAAATGGCCAATTAGCGTAGCCGTCCTCAAGGGAGTAAGCGTCCTGTGAGGGAGGTGATGCGGGCGTATGCGTTTCGCCGATCACATTGATGGGTCGCTTGGTTGGGTCGCCTCCACTGAGCGGCCCATCTCCGTTGGTTAGGGAAGAAGAGGGCCGGCGTGGTCACCCCGCTGCGCTACCCGCGGGACTGGTCCTGCAATCATCAAAGTGGGGCAAGGAAACCGCCATGGTTCCAAGAGAGTATGCAGAGGAAGAGGAGCGGGGATATCGAGAGCTGAGGGATCGTCTGAACAGCGTGCCCGGCCTGGTAGAGTCGCTGCCGGATCAGGAGCAACGAATGGCCCAGCGGATCGCCGATGGCCAGCGGCCCTTTGAGATCGCGATGGCCGAAGGGATGAGCGAGGATGCGGTGTGGACCTTCATCCGGGCTTTGAGCAACGCCGCGGCAGCGCCGGGACTGAGGACGCTGTCACGGGGATACGAAACCGCGGGTCTGGGGGCAGACACCGATCCCGGCGTTACCGGCGGTTACGGCGATACCGGCTTCGGGGCCATCGGCAACGAAGGGGGCGAGGCGGTGACTGAGGAACCTGAGGAGGGGGAATAGGAAGAGATCAGCCCTCACCCTGGCCCTCTCCCTCTGGGTGAGGGTCGGGGTGAGGGAAGGGGTGAGGGTGCGATTCTGCGTGGAGCGCCAGCACCCTCTCGTACACCTCGACGTAGCGGTCCACCATCTGATCTACCCCGAACCTCTCCTCCACCCAGCGGCGACAATCACCCCTGTTCAGCTCAGCGACCTTCGGCAGCACCCTGCATACATTTTCCACATCGTTTGACCAATAGCCGGTCTTGCCATTCACCACCAGTTCGGGGACGGAGCCCTTGGGAGTGGCGATGATAGGGGTGCCGCAGGCCATGGCCTCCACCATGGTCAGCCCGAACGCCTCCTCGTAGGTGACCAGATGCAGCAGGGCATAGGCTCCGCGCATCAATCGGTTCCTCAGGGCGTGATCGGCCGGCCCGATGAACTCTATGGCCCCTGGCTTCAGGTGGGGCCGCACCTCGGTCTCGAAGTACTCTTCGTTCTCATGTGGCACGATGCCCGCCAGGATCAACCGCATCCCGCTTCGTTCCGCAACGGCGACCGCGGAATGGATCCCTTTGTCGGGTGACATCCGTCCCAACACGAGGAGGTAGTTCTCCGGATGGGGATTGAAGTCGAAGGCGTTCACGTCGATGCCGTTGTGCACGGTGGCCACATAGTTCAAGTCGGGGGCCAGGCGACGCTCCGCGTCGGTGATGGAGACGTAACAGGAATCTCGATACCGGCGGTAGATGGTGGCGCTGTGGTTTTCGGCGGCCGACCCGTGGAGGGTTGTCACCAGCGGCACCGGTATCAGCCGGGCGTAGCACATGGGATAGCTACCCAGGTGATTGTGGATCAGGTCGAACTCGGCGGCGTGCTCGAATGCGAGAGCCGCGTGCAGCGACTCGTACATCCTGGCAGGAAGGGTGCGATCCTCCGACAACGGTCTGGGGCAGATGCTCATCAATTTGGCGCTGGTCTCGGAATCGGCCGTGGCAAACAGGGTTACTTGGTGACCTCTCGCCACGAGTCCCTCCACCAGGTTGTGGGTAACCAACTCCCAGCCACCGTAGTGTCGCGGAGGGATGCGCCAGGAGATGGGGCCCAGAACGCCGATTCTCATCGATCGACCTCCTTACTCCATGCAGTTGCAAGGCTCGCGCCAGGATCGAGTAGTACTTATTTGGCATAGACAAAAGACGATATCTCTATCTAGACTCCGGCGATAATCCCCGAGTTGGCTCCATTTCCCTGTAACAACTCTCCAGCCAGGGCGTTCTTATGGGCGAAGACCTCATGATTTCAGTAGAAGACGAGTCGACAGCTCGGGTGGAGCTCATACAGCAGTTGGTCCGGCGGGCTTGCCAGGGGGATGGCGAGGCCTTCGGCAAGTTGTATGACCTTCACCTGGATGCCGTATATCGATACGTCTACTACAAGATCAGTGGGGTTGCCGAGGCTGAGGATCTGACCGCTCAAATCTTTGTGAAGGCATGGGAGGCGATCCCCAGATACCAGTGGAGGGAGATACCCTTCTCCCACTGGTTGATGCGGCTGGCCAGGAACGCGGTTATCGACCACTATCGGACGGCCAGGCACCATGACGAACTGGGAGAGAGTCTGGTTTCACGGGAGCCGGATCCCCAGGTGGAGTACCTGCGGAGCGAGTCGCGGCAGCGGCTGGAAGCAGCTGTGCGGCGGCTTCCCGAGGACCAGCACATGGTGATTGTATTGAGGTTCATCGAGGAGATGGATTACGCCCAGGTGGCCGAGATTATGGGCAAGAGCCAGGGAGCGCTGAGAGTCATCCAGCATCGGGCTCTGGCGGCTTTGAGACGGATTCTGGATCAAGAGGGCGAAGAGGGTGTCCAGGGGCAAGACAGATAGGATATTGGCGGAATGCCTTGCTAGATTGGAGAGGGGCGAGGTCACCGTGGAGGAGGCCTTGCATTCCTATCCGGAACTGAAGCCGGAGTTGGAGCCTCTACTGAGGCTGTCTGTGGAGTTGCGTTCCCTGCCGAAGGTGCAGGCGCCCCAGAGCCTCAGGGGCGTGAAGAGACCTGCCTTCGCCCCGGCCCCTTCCCCTGGCCCCGAGTCGCTCACCGCGCGCGGCTTGCGGCTCCTGCAGCCGGCCCTTCGCTGGACTTCCCCCATGGTGCGTATCGCGGCCGGCGTCGCCCTGGTGGGGATGCTGCTTGGGGGCACCGTGGTGGCTTCGGCCGGAAGCCTCCCCGAGCAGCCGCTTTATCCCGTCAAGCGGGCTGTCGAGCATGCCCAGTTGGCCCTGACCCTCAATCCGGAGCGACGAGCCGAGTTGGAGATGTCGTTCGCCAGCAGGCGGCTACAGGAGGTGGAAACCGCCGTTCAGCAGGGTAACACCCAGGCCGTGCAGCAGGGGCTGGCCATATATGAAAGGCAGGTTGAGGGGGCTCTGGATCAATCCCCGACAGCCGCCTCGGGTGATTCGGCGGAGAAGACTCAGCTTCAAGCCTCCCTGGAGAAGCAGCAGGAGACTTTGGCGCGCGTATACACTCAGGCTCCGCCCGCCGCTCAACCGGCCATCCTCCACGCTATGGAGGTGTCGCAGCGAGGGCGGGCTCATAGTGATAAGACCGGTTCCGGGGGGGACGGCAACGAAGTGGCGCCCACGGCTCCTGTCGGAACCACAGCTGTACCCACCCCCGTGGTTCCGACCTCTTCCCCCGTCGCCACACCCACGAACTCCAGGGACGATTCGTCCGGCAAGGGGGTGGTTGCTGCACCGTCTCAGCCCACGATGCAAGAGAGAGATTCAGAGAGAGACGGTGGCGGGGAGAAGAGCCAAAGGAATTCCAACGGTGGGCGGACACCTCGGGGCGATAAGGACGAGGGAGATGGCGAGAACCATGCGGCCGGCACCCAACCTTCGATAGCGCCCACTGGAACAGCGCTGCCCGTTCCAACACAAGATGGTCGCGGGTCTATGCCCAGGGTTGAGTCGACTCGTGGTGCAAGTAGGCCCAGCCCCACGGCAACGGCAACACCTCAGGCTACGAGGGCACCCTTGCGAGATAGTCGCGATGACGAAGAGGATCGAGATGTTCTTCGGGCCGACCGACCGACGGTTGTCCCTGATAAGGGCGGGGACGGTGAGCATTCGAGCGGCGATCAGCAGGGTAAGGGGAGCCAGTGGGGTGACCACTCGAGGAACGATAGCGGCACGAGCGGCACCTCCTCCAGAGGAAACGGCCAGGACTAAGCAGCCTTCCCCGCCGATGTGGCTTGACGGCACACCAGGGAAGTGCGAATGGAATAGAGGACGACAGCGGAGGCAACCGACCGGTTGCCTCCGCTGTCTGTGAGATAGTGTACGGTATATTGCGGAAACGTCTACCATGTCATGCTGAGCGTCAGCGAAGCATCTCCTCGTG
>JAJYNT010000367.1 GCA_021786215.1 Chloroflexota bacterium
GCGCAACAGCCTTGGCCGATCAGGCCGAGGGCTGCGCCGCCTTCTCGGTCTAGGCGGTCTGGAATCCGGGTTTCGGTCCGGCTGCGCCATGACACCTTTGTCTGTCCTCGAGTTCAGACACAAAAAAGCAAGGGAAAGGCACACCCCGTGCCGGGACGGCGGGGGCGAATCCCGGTCCTGAGCGCCCGCCACTCAAGGGGCGGGCTGAGAAGAGAGAGCCCGTTGATGAAGGCTGGCAACCTGATCTGGTAATGGTGGCGGTGGTTTCGCCCACGGCTAAAGCCCGCGGGCTGAATCGGGGAAGCCCGGTAAACCGGGCTAGACCCGGATGAAACCGACTTGCTGGGGTCATTAGCCCGCTTCAGCGGGCTCTAGTGCCTCAGCCCGCTGCTTCAGCGGCGGGCGACTGCCGCACTGCCCGATTCAGTTGTCAAACACCACAAGCGGGCCTGCTCCTTGCATCGGGTTGGGGGTGGACCACGCGTTGGAGGGATGGCTGTGGACAGGGATAGGGACCGAAGAGAGGGCGAAGAGGAGCAGTCGGAAGGCGAGGGGGACACTCCGGCCGAGCTGCTGGACGACTTCCAGCTGGCCTCTCAGCTTCAGGCTGCCCTGTTGGCGCTTGCCCCTTCCACGGGGTTGCGGGTAGACGTGGATGCCGACGAAGGGGTGGTGTATCTCCGAGGAGAGGTTGCGAGCCAGTGGCAGAAGGAGGAGGCCGAGCGGATCGTTCGGGCGGCGCTGCGGCCCGGCGTGAAGGGGTTGCGCAACGAACTGGTGGTGAATCCCGCATTGCCCTCCCTCTTCCGGCCATAGGGCCAGGCAGACCAGCCGCCTTGGTCCATCTGCCTGGCCAATTGCCTTTCAGCGCACCCTCGCGACCGTCGCTACGGATGGACGTATATCGGTACCCCGACGCTGGCCCAGTTCCACACCCACTGCGCTTCCGCGTAGGGCATGCCCACGCAGCCGTGGCTGGTTGGGATGCCGAAGCTGTCGTCGCTTTTCCACCAGGCCTCATGGAGTGCCGCACCATAGGCGTTGAAGTACTGGGTGAAGAGGACGTTGTTCAAGTTGTAACTGTCTCTAACCCAGGGCAGCGACGAGCTGCTCATAGTTGCGTTGGCCACCCTCTCGAGGATCTCGAAAGTGCCCATGGGTGTCGGGTAGTCCGGGCGCCCGGTGGAGACCACGGCGATGTGAACCGGGCTGGACCCTTCATAGGCGGTGAGGATCTGCTGTGTGACGTTGACGTCGATCCATTTTCCGCTGGATATCGGTCCGCCGGGCACGGGAGGTGGGGTGGTGGGTCTGCTCCTGGTGATGGCGCCGGAGTATACGTATCCGCCACTCGGCAGCTCAGCCCAGCTGTTGTTTTGCGTTTCGACCTCTTCGCCGGACACCCACGCCGCCACGGTGACCGTGTCTTCGTAGTCCAGGACGTTAATGATGCGGGCGCTGGAACTGGGGGCGCTGCGGACGTTGGCGTGATCCCCCTTGACGTACCCCTTCCAGGGTGCCGATGCCTCCGCGCTGCCTGGTGCAGCCGTCACGGTGGCGGCGATTGCCAGGGTTGCGGCGAGCAGACCCATGGCGTGGCCGCGGAAAAGTCCAACCCGCATAGCTATTGCCTCCCCATCTCCCGCGCGGCCCGACCGGGGCCGGCGGGAAGAATGGCCTTCGACATTGGACAGGCGCCATTCATCGCGCTGCTTGCTCGACGCGGACATGCCGTCGAGAAGGCGTGGACGGGGGCAAGATGAGTGCCAGCGGCGTTTGTGCCGGCCGGACCGGACATGCTATACTTTCTGTAAGCGCACATGGGCCTGTGGCTCAGTGGGAGAGCGTCCGGTTCGCATCCGGAAGGTCGGCGGTTCGAATCCGCCCAGGTCCACCAATCTTATCTATTAGATGCCCCGCCGGACCCGATGTGGTGACATTCGCCCCGCTATCCAAGCAACTCCGGCCCTCACTTGGAGTCCGCTTCGCAGAATGGACACGAAGAGACTAGACGCTCCAGGGGTCGCGGCACGACCTGAGGCCACCTCGAAGCCCCGGTCCGCAGGTGAAGGCATCGAAGCGGTCTTTGACGTCCCCTTTGTGGCCGATCTGGCACTACACGAGAAACAGATTCAGCAAAACTACCGACCTGTCATTGCCGTGCACAAATGGTTTGCTCGTAGGCCTGGCACCCTCTTCCGCGCCTTGATCCTCTCGGAGTTTCTGCCCGGTCCGCTCCGCCAGAGCTACTACAGGCCTCACAACCTCGACGGGATTCACATCGCGGATCCCTTCATGGGGGGAGGCACGCCTCTACTGGAGGCCAATCGGCTGGGATGCCGAGTTACAGGCTACGACATAAACCCCATGGCATACTGGGTGGTTCACCAGGAGATGGGCAGTCTCGACATCGGGAGCTATCGGGATGCAGCGTCCAGTGTGGCTCGCCGCGTCGACGCGCAAATTGGTCGTTTCTACGAGACCACATGTCTCGAATGCGGTCAGCCGGCACCAGTGAAGTACTTCATCTGGGTGAAGACCACGAGGTGCAAGACCTGCGGCTCAACTTTTGATCTTTTCCCGGGCTACCTCCTCGCTGAGGATGATAGGCACCCAACCAATGTCCTGATTTGTCCTGACTGCGGGGACCTAAACGAAGTGAAAGATCGTAGGGCTCCAGGGCTGTGCGGATCGTGTGGTTCAGCCCTGACATTGGCGGGACCCGCGAGCCGCAACCGCTGCAGGTGTCCCCATTGTGGGGAGGTCAACAGCTATCCCGATCCAACCCAGGGTGCCCCCAAACACCGAATGGTCGCAATCGAGTACCACTGCTCACGGTGCCGACCACATCATGCCGGTCGGTTCTTCAAGCGTCCGGATCAGGAGGACCTTGCCAGAATTGCAGCCGTGGATGAGATGTGGGCTACCATCACTCCTGCTTTTGTCCCGGATGACGAAATACCCGCCGGGGACGAGACGGATCGTCTTCATCGTTGGGGATACCGGTACTACCGAGAGATGTTCAATCCACGGCAGTTGTTGGGCCTGGAGCTGCTCTGCCGGGCTGTGGTCGCTGAAACTGATGCGAGCCTGAGGGATGCTCTAGCTACAAACCTGTCGGACCTTCTGCGCTATCAGAATATGCTCTGTCGATACGACACTCGCGCATTGAAGTCGCTTGATATCTTCTCGGTTCATGGCTTTCCTGTGGGCCTGGTTCAGTGCGAGTCGAATCTCTTCGGCATCACAAATAGGAGCACCGGTGCGAATGTTGGAAGTGGTGGATGGTCCAACATTGTCGAGAAGTATGTGAGGGCAAAGCAGTACTGCGAAGCTCCTTTTGAGATCAGACACGATGGGGCGCGCAAGGTCCAGGTTCCCGTTCGTGGCGAGTGGATAGGCGGGTCGCGCGCAGAGGATCGTGATCATTCCTGTCGGCAGGTTGCTCTGACCTGCGGGAATGCCGCGGAGGCGGAACTTGCGCCCTCATCTGTAGATGCCGTGCTCACGGACCCGCCCTATTTTGCCAACGTACAGTACGCGGAGTTGATGGACTTTTGCTTCGTCTGGCTGAGGCGCCTGGTGGTCAACGGCCACGGCTACTTCGAGCGCAACTCAACAAGGAGTCCTGAGGAACTCACCGGCAACGTGACGTTGGAACGAGGTTTGACCCATTTCTGTGAGGGGCTTTCGCAGACCTTCATCCGGATGTCGCGGGCGCTCAAACCCGGCCGACCGTTCGTGTTTACCTATCACCACAATGCCATCGAGGCATACTACCCTCTTGCTGTGGCCGTGCTCGATTCTGGATTGACCTGCTCAGCCACGATCCCCTGCCCGGCAGAGATGGGGGCATCCATCCATATCAACGGCACCGGATCGTCGGTAGTGGATACGGTCTTTGTGTGTCGATCCACCGGCTCGGTTGCTCGCCGCACAATCGTGTCGTCCTCTGAAGGGGTCGCGGAACTGGTCAGACGTGACTTGTATGATCTATCTCGAGGCGGAATCAGACCTACTCAGGGCGACATGCGATGCCTGGCGTTCGGGCATCTGATTAGACTGGCAATCTGGAATTTGCGCTCACGGTGGGATCCAACGGCGCCAACTGAGACGAAGCTAGAACAGGTCGTTGCGGCCTTGACTGAGCTTGGTGGCATGAAGTCGATCGAAGAGCGCCTCTCGCTACCGTCGCCCGATGTGCGCGTTCCGGCGCTTCTCGCGTTCCGAGAACCAGATACTGTGTACGAGAGTGGATTCGATGAAATACCCTTTTGAGGCGTCCCGGGCTGAGATCGAGGCCAACCCCGATGGTTTCGTCGCTTCCGTATTCTCCTCGTTGGAGTCTGAGTTCCTGGTGATTCCGAAGGGAGAGGGATTCATCGAGTATCCTGCTTTCGAGCGCGCCTACGAGGTGCTGAAGCGGACTACCGAGGGATTCCACACGATGGATCGGGATGCGGTCCTGACTGCAGCCCTTCGAACCCCGCTCGTCCTGGTCGTGCTGCGGACCATTCTGGGTTTCACCCCGTCCGAGTGGGCCTACGTGACAACCACTCGTACCGGTGTCTCTATACCGCAAGGGTTTGCTCGCAGCCTCGATCGCCGGATTCGGATGTCACCCGAGACCCCTCTGGAGTTCACGCCTCCAATGCTGGCGAGGGTGCGTGCGCTGACTGAGACGGCTTGTCAGCTCGTGATGGATGGCGCGCCTGGCACCGATGCCGATCACATCCATCGTCTCGACAAGGCAGACACCGAGGAGGGTCTCGTGGGCGTCCAATCTATGGCGCGTCTTGGTGCGCCCTACGCCATGCTGCTGTACGAGCGATTTCTGGGGCGGCCATTTGCCGGCCATCGCGACTCGGTATCTGAGTTGGTGGGCTACAACCTCGAGTCGGCGATTGAGCGGGTCCTCGACGCGGCCGGGATAAGCCATCAGAAAACCAGAAGAGCCGAGCGCATCCCTGGCCTCGATCAGGCGCCAGACTTCGTAATTCCTGACAAGTACACACTGCAGGTGGTCATCGAGGCCAAGATCACCGAGGACGACGGGACTGCCCGCGACAAGGTCACGAGGGTGCAGCACCTCGATTCTTTGAGCCGCCGGGCCCAGCTTGAGGGCAGGCAAACCTTCGAAGTGGTGGCCTGCATAGGTGGGAGAGGCTTCGCGGTTCGGAAGGAGGACATGAGAAAGCTGCTGCTCGCGACCGGAGGGAAGGTGTTCACCCTTCAGACTCTCGATCGAATGGTGGGGCACACCCGGCTAAGGGAGTTCCGAACAAACCCGCCGCAGACGT
>JAJYNT010000186.1 GCA_021786215.1 Chloroflexota bacterium
TATTGATTCTCGCTGCCTGGTTGCTATACTATTCTATTGCTTCCCCGTACTTTGCCGTCCGAGAGATCTCGGTCTCTGGCAATAAACTGCTCGACGCCGGTCAAGCCCGGGATGCAACGGGGGCCCTTGGGCAGAACGTTCTGCTGCTCAACGGTCAGGACATCGAGCAGATGCTGGACAGGATCAGTTCGGTGCGGAGCGCTCGGGTCACGCTGGCTCTTCCGGGGCGCCTGGATATCGACGTTACTGAGCGAACCCCTCTCGTGCAGTGGCAGGCTCGGGAGGGGTCGTTTCTGGTGGACAAAGATGGCGTGGTCTTCAGCCGGCAGGATCCACCAAGCCCCGTGACGGTCGTCAAGAGCGGGGATGGACCGCCGATGGAAGTGGGGGCCCGCATAGATCCCAACATTTTGGAGTCCATAAAGACCCTGGAGACCGCTCTTCCCGAGCAAGCAGGCATCAGGCCGCCGTGGTTCGACTATTCGCCGAGCAATGGCATTTCGGTGGAGGTCCAGGGTGGTCCCAGGATAGTATTTGGCGATGCCAGCGATCTCGACACGAAGATCGCGGCGCTCGGAGCGATCCGCAAGCACCTCGACGCGAGTAAAGCTCAAGCGGCGACGATCGATCTCCGCTTCAAGGATCGGCCTGTTTACGTTCTCGCATCCACCGCCCCGGCCAAGTCGGGCCAGGCACGCTAGGGAGCGGGTCTGGACGTTGGCTTCGCGGGCCGCGGCCGGCGAAGCGACACTGGCTTGATCCGCCAGCATTCGTCCGGAGGAATGTCTCCCATGTGGCTTCCGCTGCTCGGTTTGTTGACCGGAGTGGTGATAGGGCTCTCCTTCTCCATCTCGGTGCCCGCCGATTACGCCCGATATACCGGCATGGCTATCCTGGCGGCCATGGATTCGATCCTCGGGGCGGTTAGTGCTGAGGTGGACGGCCGGTACGAAAACGACATCTTTGTGGCGGGACTGTTCACCAACATGTTGCTGGCGGGCACTCTCACCTATCTGGGCGACCGGCTGGGTGTTGAGTTGTATTTCGCGGCAATCGTGGCCTTCGGGGCGCGTATGTTCAACAATCTTGCCATCGTCCGGCGTCATTTCGTTGGCAGGCTTCGCCAATGGCAGAGGTTGAGGGCGGGCCAGGGTCAATGAGTGGTGAACAGGTAGTTGTCGGCCTCGACGTTGGCACGACTAAGATCTCGGCGCTGATCGGAGAGGTGAAGAGCCTCCATCAAGTGGCTGTTGTGGGCGTCGGCATCTCTCAATCCAAGGGTCTCAAGAAGGGCCTGGTGGTGGACATGGAGGAGACTGCCGCCAACGTCACCACGGCTCTGAAGAAGGCTGAGGCCTTCTCGGGATACAAGATCATCGGCGCGTACGTGTCGGTATCCGGTGCCCATCTGCTCTCAGAAGAGGTCCGCGGGGCCGTCTCCATGGGCGGGGGCCGTTCCGTCTCGCAGCAAGAGCTTTCCGAAGTGCTGAGAGCGGCGCGTCTGGGGGAGGTGCCCGAGGGGAGAGATGTGCTTCACGTGCTCCCCAAAGGGTACGTGGTGGACGGAGAGGATGGCATCCGCAATCCAATCGGGATGCTGGCGTCCCGATTGGAGGTGGAGGGACTGGTGGTCAGTTCATCCTCCGCGCCCCTCCGCAACCTGGCGCGATGTGTGGAGCGGGCGGGGATCAAGATCGATGGCTTTGTGGCCGGCGGACTCGCATCATCCCAGGGAGTGTTGTCTGAACCTGAGAGAAAACTCGGCGTGCTGCTGATGGATCTCGGGGGCGGAACTACCGATCTAACCTGGTATCGAGATGGGGTGGTGCAGTGTGTGGGAGCTCTTCCTATCGGGGGCAACCATCTGACGAACGATCTGTCCGTAGGATTGGGGGTGCCCTTCTCCGCTGCTGAGGAGATCAAGGTGCGCTTCGCCTCCGCGGCGCAAGACATGGTGGACGAAGAGGATGTCATAGATGTAGGCGCCATCTCCGACGGGTCGGTCAGGAAGGTATCGAGGCGCTTTATCGCCGAGATCGTGGAGGCGCGTCTCTCCGAGATCTTCAGCCTGGCCTCGGGGGAGATAGAGAAACAAGGTTTTCGTGGTGTCCTTCCGGCCGGAGTGGTGCTGACGGGCGGCACGGCCCAGTTGAGGGGGATAAGAGATCTGGCTGCGAAGAGCTTCGACAGCCCTGTGCGTGTCGGTTTGCCTGATGGACTGTCCGGGTCCATCGACTCGATAAGCGGTTCGGCGTATGCCGCCGGGGCGGGCCTGTTGAAGTGGGCGATGGCTCAGACCGAGGAGTTACCCGCCGCCAGGTCTCCTCGCAGGCGAGATGGGTGGGGTTCGAGGGTCAAGAGCTTCGTGAAGGCATTCCTACCGTAACGAGTGGCGGGTGATGAGTGCCGGCGGAAGGCATCGGGGTCCCGGCGCTCATTGCTCATCACTCGGCACTCTGACGATGAGGTGGGGCAAGTGGTCAGTAGGGGGCATCAATTGGAGAGAGACGGCATACCTCGGATAGTGGTTGTCGGTGTCGGCGGTGGTGGGGGCAACGCCGTGAATCGGATGATCCAGGCCCAGGTGCGTGGCGTGGAGTTCGTGACCGTCAACACCGATCAGCAGGCCCTGGCCAGAACCGAGCGAGGGGCCATGCGGTTAGGCATCGGCGACAAGATCACCAGGGGGTTGGGCTCAGGCGGCAACCCCGCTGTCGGTGCCAAGGCCGCTGAGGAGAGCTCGGAAGAGATTTACCAAGCGCTGAACGGTGCGGACATGGTCTTCATCACCGCCGGGATGGGTGGCGGCACGGGTACCGGTGCATCCCCCGTTGTGGCCCAGATCTCCAGGGAAGTCGGTGCCCTCACCGTTGGGGTGGTGACCAAGCCGTTCATATTTGAAGGATCGCGTCGCCGGATCGTTGCGGATGAGGGTGTAAACGCCCTCAAGTCTAAGGTGGATACCCTGATAACTATTCCCAACGATCGATTGCTGCAGGTGATCGAGCGAAACACCCCCGTCGAATCGGCCCTCAGGGTGGTGGACGACGTTTTGCGACAAGGTATCCAGGGGATTTCAGAATTGATCACCGAGCCGGGTCTCATCAATCTTGATTTCGCCGATGTTCGTACTGTGATGTCAAACGCCGGTTCTGCCCTGATGGCTATCGGCCAAGCCAGGGGAGAAAACCGTGCTGTGGAGGCCGCTCGCGCGGCTATAGCGAACCCGCTGCTCGACGTGTCCATGACCGGGGCGAAGGGGGTCCTGTTCAACGTCACCGGCGGTTCCGATATGACACTGACCGAGATCAATGAGGCCGCGGGGGTTGTATCCTCGGCGGCCGACTCGGATGCCAACATCATCTTCGGAGCGGTGGTAGACGAGAACCTGGGCGAGGAGATCAGGATCACCGTTATTGCTACAGGCTTCGACGGCCGTGCAGTCACCGCCCTACCTTCGGAAAAGGTGGAGCGGCTGCGTCCGGTGCCGGCACCACCCGCGGTCGCGGCTTCCGGCCCGCGGCCTGTGGAGCGGAGCGATTACGATGTCCCGGCCTTCCTCCGGCGCAGACAGGGATTGTAGCGAGGCAACGGTAGCGATGGGCTGGGGTCGAGATCTCCCCGACCCGATGCCACAATTGTCAACCTGCTCGGGAGTTTCCCGAAGCAGAACCGACGGGTGTGGGACTTGCATTCGAACTCAGTGATGAACGTACATCTCTTCGATGGAATAGCCCTCTACTCCTTTGAACGACTCGAAGCTTGGTCGGAGTTGAGCCACGGTGCCTTTGCCCGTGGTGGTGGAGTTAGTGACCCCCCTTTCCACTCCCTGAACGTCAGCTTTGCCGTTAAGGATGACCCCACAAGGGTGCAGACCAATCGGGAATTGGCGGCGAGGGCGGCCGGCTGGGATCCTGGAAGGATAATCTCTGCAAGCCAGGTCCATGGACGGCAGGCGGTGGCCGTGAGCCGTGAAGATCTCGGGAAGGGGGATCGGCCGAACACCGACGCCCTGGTGACGGACGAGCCTGGGATACTGCTGCTGTTGAAGTTTGCCGACTGTGTGCCCGTGATCCTGTGGGATCCGGTTCAGCGGGTGGTAGGGCTGGCCCACGCCGGATGGCGTGGCACCATCCTGGGAACCCCGGCTGCCGCCCTGGAGATAATGGTGAACAGGTATCGCTCGCGTCCCTCTGATGTTCTTGCCGGAATTGGTCCTTCCATCGGTCCATGCTGCTATGAGGTCGGTCCGGAGGTAGTATCTGCTGCTGGGCGAGAGTTCGCCGGGTCCAACGTGCTGCAATCTGGTTCGGGCGGGCGGATACACTTGGATCTGTGGGCTGCCAACTCCGAGACCCTTCTGCGCGCTGGCGTTCCAGAGGAGAACATCGCAGTCGCTGGGATCTGCACCCGGTGCCGCCCCGACATCTTCTTCTCTCATCGGGCGGCTGGAGGAATAACCGGCAGGTTCGGCGTGATCGCGGGGATTCGGGATGACTGAGTGGTCCATCCGCCAAGTCCTGTGGACTTCTTGGAGGGAGGAAGTAAGGCTTGGGGACACCCCAAACCCCGCCGGGCGCTGCGCCCTGGACCCGCCAGGAAGTGCCAAAGAGTTATCGGATACACCACTTAGCCTTCGGGAGAGGCTCGAGGCGGTGAGCGGACGGGTGGCTCGAGCAGCTGAAAGGTCGGGCCGTCCTGCCTCCGAGATCCGAATGATCGCGGTGTCCAAGACCATGGCACCGGAAGTGGTTTTGGAGGCCTACCACTTGGGCCAGCGCGAATTCGGGGAAAACCGGGTCCAGGAATTCCGCGACAAGCGGCGGGCTCTCGCTGAATGGGGGGAAATGCCAGGCGCACGCTGGCACATGATCGGGCATCTGCAATCCAATAAGGCCAAACTGTCCGTCGAGTTGTTTGATATAATTCAATCAGTGGATAGCGCTAAGCTGGCAACTCTCTTGCATAGGAATGCGGAAGAGATGGGGAGGCGGCTGCCAGTGCTGTTGCAGGTGGACTTTAGCTCACTCCCCCAGCGGTCCGGTTTCACTACACAGGAGCTGGAGTCGATGGCGGCCGAGCTGGTGGCGCTGCCTCACCTGGAGATCCAGGGGCTGATGACCGTGGCGCCGCTGGGGCTTGACGAGGAGAGTCTGCGTTCGGTCTTTCGGAGGCTGAGGCTCCTACGGGATCGGCTGGCAGTTCGCTATCCAGAAGCCGAATGGCGGCATCTCTCGATGGGCATGAGCGACGACTTCGAAGTGGCCATCGAG
>JAJYNT010000287.1 GCA_021786215.1 Chloroflexota bacterium
AGGCACCAACTACAGGCCGCTCAATCCCCGAAACCCCGTGGCCACGCTCAGGATCCCCGCCACAACGATCAGCAGCACAACCAAGGTTCGGAATAGCCCTGAGGATGTTCGCCTGAAGGCTGCATCCCCAACCAGGACCCCGAACATGGTCGCGGGAACGAGGGCCACACTCACCAGCATTACGTTGGGACGCACCAGACCCGCCAGCGCAAAGCCCAGCAATGTCAGCAGGCTCAGGGGACCGAAGAAACCGAGCAACGTCCCCCGCACGGCTAACTTGCCGTAACCCTGACTCATGAGGTAGAGCACGGCTGGGGGACCGCCTATGCTGGTGCTGGCCTGGAGCATGCCGCTGAGCATGCCCGTGGCCAGCAGGGGCCATCGCTGGCTCTTCAGCGGGTATACGATGCCGAAGTAGATCAGTAACCCGAGCAGGATCACCAGCGCGCCGATCAGGATCCGCAGTGGAGCGGGATCCAGGGTGGCCAGGACTGCCAGCCCTAAAGGGATGCCCGCGAGTGCTCCCGTCAAGAGCAACCCGATCCTGGATGGGGAGATCTCGCGCCTGAGATGGAAAGTGACGCTGAGCGAGAGAAGCCCATTGAGAATCGTGGAGACGACTACCACCGACTGCGGATTCCAGATCAACGATAGAAGCGGGACCAGCAGGAGGGCAAAGCCGAATCCGGTCATGGACTGCGCGACGGCAGCCACGAATACCATGCCGCTGGCCATAACCAGAAAGGTCGGATCCATACTCTTATTGCGGCCTCAGGTCGTAAATTCGCACGGTCGAATCCTGATAAACCAACTTCGCCCAGCTCATCCTGGCGGCTGCCTCGTCGGTCGCTTTGGTGACCAGATAGCGGATGTTGTAGTCGCGGGGGAGCATGGCGTAGTTCCCGCTATCCTTGGCCACGTAGATCCCGTTGTCCCTGTCGGCCACGCTCTTGGGAAGCCGGGCTATGTAGCCGAGGGCCATCGGATGCTGGTGGATCGTCTGAAAGTACAACGCCAGACTCGGATCGTCCACGGTATCGAGGATGGCCTGATCGGCCGGCAATCTGGAAAGAGCCTCCACGAACGGGGGCGTGGCGATGCGGGTGGTTGGTATCGGGCTGGGCAGGTACTCAACCACCATTATCCCCAATAGCAGCAGCGCCGCGACTCTGGCCGGGCGAGAGGAGTGGAGCAGCAGTTTGAGCACCATGGCGGAGATGACCGCCGCGCTCAGCACCACCATCACGGTCATTCGGACGGGGACCCCCGATATGTCGATTGCGGGTATCAACCTCTCCACCCACCCGTAGGGCATCGTGATCGTCGTGACCTCCCTTCCCCATACGTGCAGCACCGGTCCGAGGCTGAAGACCGCGAAGAACAGCAGTACCGAGAACCAGAGGAGAAGGGCGGAGCGGTCGAGGGCCCGCCGCCGTGCAACCGCGTAGATCAGCAGGGCGGTGACGGAGAGGCCGATGTACACGCTGCTCTCGTGGATGCTGCCGGGCAGGCTGGACCAGTAGCCACGGGTCAGGTTTGCGAAGCGCCAGTGTCCACCCGGGATGAAGAGCGCCAGCAGGTCCAGCGAGAGATCGGCTGCCGGGTGACCGCCGACGAGGGGGTCGGTGGCATTCAGCCGGAACAGCGACCAGATCCAGGGGCCAGCCGTCGCCAGCGCTGTGGCAGCCAGGGCGGCGAAGGGTGCTCGGTAGGGTCGGGTGGCGAAGAAGAGGGGCTTTCGCGTCCGGATCGCCTGCCAGGCGAAGAGAAAGCAGGCCACGACGACGCTATAGAAAAAGTAGTAGTAGTCGCACATGAGGATCGCCAGCAGGACGAGACCGCCGGCTATCCCCAGGGGAATGCCGGGCCTCTCCAGGAAGAGGTAACAGCAGAGGACGAAGAGGGGGATCCATTCCATGGATACCAGCTGTAGGTGCCCCTCGGCGTGGGCGAAGTGGTAGTTGGAGAAGGTGAAGATGAAGCCACCGACCAGGCTGGCCGGGTAGGATCGGGTGAGATAGTAGCAGAGCAGGAAGGCCGTCACTCCGGCCGAGACGAAGGAAAAGATGACGATCAGGTTGTGGGTCTGGACGAGGGTGAAAAAGCGGAGGAGCGGTATCGCCAGCAGTCCGTTGAAGGGGTTCAGGGTGTGTCCCAGCAGCGAGGTGCCGTAAGGGTAGTGCAGGTAGTTGGTGTGCAGCGGGGACTGGTGAAGCTGGGTGATCGCTTTGTTCACCCACCAGAGGTTCCAGACGTTCTGCAGCCCGTCACCCGTGTCGGTGAAGAAGTGGGTGGAAAAGCGCAGCAGAAGTGGATAGGTGAAAAGGAAGAAGACAAACAGGTAGAAGGCAGCCGGGATCAAGAGTAGCTCGACCAGCTTCAGGCCGACTGTCTTGCCGTTGCGGGTTGTCACCTCAGGGTATCCAGCTCCGATCTCTTAGCTGTAGGCGTCCACCGAGCAGTTTCCGTCGCCGAATTGGGTCGGCGGAACGGTTCTCTCGGCGGGCATAAGGACGGCCCGGGGCGTGGTGCACCGATGTAGGCGCGACGGGAGCGCTCCGCGGAGCCGGCCCATGTTAGCACAGCGGGGGCGATGGCTGCATCGTGCCTGGCCGGATTTTGGGGGCTTGACAACCGGGTAGAAGCTGCTACGATATGAACGAGCGTTCGTTCATGTGGAGGTGGCGGTGGTCGAGGCGGCCAGGCGGCAGTCGGGGCAGAGGACCAGGGAGGCGATCCTGGAGGCGGCCAGGGCTCTTTTCCTTCGCCAGGGCTACCATGCCACCGGCATGCGGGAGATCGCCCGCGAGGCCGGCATCAGTCTCGGCGCCGCCTACAACCACTTCGCCTCCAAAGAGGAGATCTTCGCCGCCCTCCTGGACGAGCGCAACCTCTACGGAGCAATGGTCTCCGGGCTATCGAGAGCGCGGGGTGGCACCGTGGCCGAACTGCTGGACAGCGGCTTTGCCGAGGTCATGGCGATGATCCAGGGCAGGGGAGACTTTCCCATCCTGCTCTTCATCGACGTCCTGGAGTTTCAGGGGCGCCACATCACCCGGCTGCTGTCGGAGGCGATCCCCAACTTTCTGGCCTTCTTCCAGCGGATCCACCTGCTGGGGCAACAGACAGGTGAGCTACGCGATATCCCCCCGGCGTTGCTGGCACGTAGCTATTTGGGCATGTTCTTTTCCTCCTTCATCATCGAGAACGCGCTGGGGATGCTGTTCCCCAACGTGCCGAAGAGCCCCCTGCAGGTGGAGAACTGGCAGCAGGGCATGGTGGACATACTCCTACACGGGGTTCTCAATGAAACCCCACAGCAGGAGGGAGAGTAAGCGGTGGCACAGGGTACGAGGGAATTGGAAAAGGCCGGCGATTCGGAACTGGGCAGGGCGAAACGGCGGAGGCCCAATCCCCGGCTGCTGGCGCTCCTGGGGGGGGTCATCCTGGCCGCGGCGGGCTGGTGGTACTACAGCGGCATCTCTGTACCGGCGCCTGCCGGCATCGTGGCCTCCGGCACCCTGGAGGCGGAGGAGGTCTCCATCGCCTCGGAGGTGGCGGGGAGGGTGGTGCAGCTGCCGGTCGCGGAGGGAGATAGCGTCAAGGCGGGGGAAGTACTGGTGAAGCTTGACGACTCGCTCGCCAGGTTGCAGTTGCAGATGGCCCCACCGTCGGAGCGCCGGCCCCTGGAGCTGCAGTTGGAGAAGATGACCATCCGCTCCCCGCTGGACGGTATTCTCGGCCGTCGATCCATCCATGCCGGCGAGGTGGTCTCCCCGGGCGCCACGCTGATGGTTGTGACCCGGTTGAATCCGGCGAAGCTGATGGTCTACGTGCCGGAGGGAGAGATCGGGCGGGTGAAGATTGGGCAGAAGGTGGAGGTCAGGGTCGACTCCTTCCCAGGAGAGAGCTTTCCGGGGGAGGTGACCTTCATCAACGATAAGGCGGAGTTCACGCCGAGAAACGTGCAGACCCAGCGAGATCGAATGAACCTGGTGTTCGCCGTGAAGGTGAAGATACCGAACCCGGATCAGCGGCTGAAGCCGGGCATGCCCGCCGACGCCACCATCCTGACTCCCGAGTCCTGAGTTCAATGAACGGTCGCATCTACTCGATAATGCGCAAAGAGTTCATTCAGATCCGGCGGGATCCCCGGACCCTCGCCATCATGCTGGCGGTGCCGGCCTTCCAGATCTTCTTGCTCGGTTACGCGGTCACCACCAACGTGGATCACATCGCGACGGTGGTGTTCGACCAGGCCAAGGACGGTCCCAGCCGAGACCTCATCAGAGCCTTCACCAACACCGAATACTTCACGGTGGTGGATCAGGTCTCCAGCCAGCGGGCAGCCAGGGAGGCGATCGACAGCGGTGAGGCGAAGGTGGCCTTCATCGTTCCCCCCGATTTCTCGCGGAACCTGGACGAGGGCAAGGTGGCCGAGGTTCAGATGCTGGTGGATGGATCCGATCCAAACACCGCCAGCACGGCCCTCTTCACCGCCACCAGTATCGCCCAGGCCAGGTCCGCATCGCTGGTTCAGGCGTCGCTCAACCGGCTTGGAATAAGTCGAGGGGTGGACATGCCGGTTGATCTCCGGCCCGACGTCCTGTACAACCCCAGCATGGAGAGCGTCAACTTCATGATCCCGGCCCTGATCGGGCTGATTATCCAGGTGCAGGCGGTGATCCTGACCGCTTTCGCCATCGTTCGGGAGCGCGAGAAGGGTACCCTGGAGCAGTTGATCGTGACCCCCATCAAGCCGTGGGAGTTGATGGTGGGGAAGATTCTGCCCTACGTGCTGATCTCCTTCGTCCAGGTTCTGGTAGCGCTGCTGGTGGGAACCCTCTGGTTTCGGGTGCCGATCGCCGGCAGTTTGCCGCTGCTGTTGGCGCTGACGGTGGTGTTTCTGGTGGGCTCCCTGGGTATCGGCCTGTTCGTCTCGACCGTTTCCCAGACCCAGGCTCAGGCGCTGCAAATGGCCGTGCTGATGATCATTCCATCCTTCGTGCTGTCGGGGTTCGTCTTTCCAAGGGAGGCGATGCCCCCCATCCTCTATTACATGGGCTATTTCCTGCCTCTGACCTACTTCCTGAAGATCCTCCGGGGCATCTTTCTTAAAGGCATCGGGTTGGAGTATCTCTGGTTCGAGGTGCTGCTGTTGGCCCTTTTCGGATTGGTGGTCTTTGTCCTCAGTGCCATGCGGTTCCAGAAGAAGCTGGGATAGGGGGAAGACGAACTTGAGCAT
>JAJYNT010000257.1 GCA_021786215.1 Chloroflexota bacterium
TGTCAACGGTCGACTCGGTTCCATGCTGTGTTGGCGAGTTTGGCGCAGTGTTGATGCTGGTTGGTCGGCGGTCGGGAAGGTATGTCTCCCTGGCTGCCCCTTTTGGGGCAGCTTCGGCCCTGCCCTGGGCCGTTCTTTAGACGGCCAGGGCGTCCAGGTAGCTGATCTCTCCTGGTGGGGCACCCGCAACGGCAAGGGGGCTCATGCCCGGGTGCCGATAGCGTCTCTTGCGCTCGCTCCTCCTTTGGGCTGGCTCGAAGTCCCGGTAGATCGCCCACAGACAGGCCGCACGCTCCAGCCGCTCGTCCGACCTGTGGTTCCGCCCTCGGCTCAGTCTGAGGCGGAAGTCCCGCCAGTACCACTCGGGACTGACCCGCACCAACCCTCGGTTGAAGTCCAAGAGATAGACCATCGCCGCATCCAGATGCTCTTCCAGAAGTGTCGCCAGCTTCCCCCCAAGCTGATGCGCCTTCAGCTTCGCCAGCGCCGCCTCCGCTTCCCCATAGCTAGGAGCATCCAACACCCCCCTGACCAGGGCGGCCAACTTCGCCCGTATCTTCTTCTTGGCCGCCTTGGCCGCCGCCCCCGACAACCCCCTCGCCGCTTCGTTCACCCGAGAGGCCAACTCCGAGCTCAGGTTCCGCCATATGTGGAACTGGCACCGCTGGTGATTCACCCAACCGAGCACCCGTCCCAGGTAACCGATCAACCCCTTGGCCCCGTCGCTGACCACCCCCCGTAACTGGTCCGGGTCCAACCCAGCCAGCCTCGCCCGCCGAAACATCCGGCCCCAGGAGAGCTCGCTATCTTCCTCGTTCACCACCACCGGTGGCCAGATCACCCCAGTCACCATATCGACCAGGGCCAGTACCACCTTCTTCTCCCGCTTGAGTAGCCGCGCCCACAACCCGTCGGTCCCCACCTGCCCAGAAGTCGCTACTCCCTCCAACTGCCCCGGCACCGTCTTCCTGGCCTGGGTACCGGCCTTGTCCAGCCACCGGTGGAGGGTGCTATGGCTCAGATGGCACCTCTCCTTGTCTTCCGGCTCCGTCGAGAAGATCCGCCAGATCTGCCATCGCTCCTGTTTGCCCAAGATAGAGCGCACTATCTCCACCGTCCGTCGCAACGAACTGCCCACATGCTGCCAGTGGTCCACGGCGAAGCGGTGCACCTCCCTGGCATACCAACTCCCCCGCACCAGGAAGGCCGGCTCCTCCGAGTAGCTGTGGCGGCATCCGTAGCACCAGTGGCGCTGGATGCGGACCTCCTGCCGCCCCTCAAACGTCCAGGGATGCACCTTGCGCCCACCGTTCTTGCTGGTCTCTGTGCTCCCACAACGGGGGCAGCGCCGCCAGTCCCACGCCGACCGGTTGGCCAACTCCCGCAGGTGCTGGACGAAAGCCTTGCCGCGCTCGATAATGTTCATGGGCTCTGTGACCTCCCGGTTCTTCCTAACCCAGGAGGTTGCAGAGCCCGTTCCTTGACGCTACCTCCCCCACCTCCAACTCATCAACACTCTTTGGAGCCGAGTCAGCGCCCAATAGCTGTGGACGACCGTCGAGAGCCCCGAATGGGGCTGCCCTTGATGCTGGTGGGGGGCTGAGGTATACTTCTGCCGCCATTGCGCCGTACAACTATGGGAGGTGGGGCCGGGTGAAGCTCTCTTGTCTTCAAGAGAACCTCGATAGAGGACTGAACACTGTCAGCAGGGCCGTTCCTGCCAAGAGTACTCTGCCTGCTCTCAGCAACGTCCTGCTGTCTACAGATCAAGGGCGTCTCAAGTTGGCAGCGACGAACCTCGAGGTGGCTATAAGCTGCTGGATCGGAGCCAAGGTTGAGGAAGAGGGGGCGATCACCGTTCCCGCCAACCTTCTGGCCGAGTTCGTCCGCTCCCTGCCCAACGATCGGATCGACCTCTCTCTCTCCCAGCGCACCCGGACGGTCAACCTGCGATGCGCCCGGTTTGAGGCCAACATCAGGGGGATCGATGCCGAGGAGTTTCCCACCCTTCCCTCCACGGGCGATGGTTTCAGGATCCTCATCGACGCGGTAACGCTTCATGACAGCATCGCTCAGGTGGTCTTTGCTGCCGCCACCGACGACAGCCGGCCCGTCCTCACGGGAGTGCTGGTTACCTTCAAGGATAACATCATGACGCTGGTAGCCGCCGACGGTTTCCGGATGGCGGTCAAGAGTTCGCCACTGGGCGCTCCTGTCGAGCAGGAGGTGAGCATTATCGTCCCGGCACGAGCCCTCCGGGAGCTGGGCCGAATCGTGGCCGATAGCGAGGAGTCGGTCGAGGTCTCCATCACGCCGAACCGCAACCAGGTGCTGTTCCGGCTGGGCAACGTGGAGCTGGTGTCCCGATTGATCGAAGGTCAGTTCCCACCGTACGAGAGGATAATTCCAGCGCCCAGCCCCAACAAGGTGGTCGTGAGCACCGGCGAGTTCCTGAACGCCAACCGCACCGCTGCCATTTTCGCCCGGGATAACTCCAACATCGTGAGGCTACAGTTCACCCCTGGGGAGGAGGGGATGACTGCTGGCAAGCTGATCCTCTCTGCCACCAGCGCTGAGGTAGGCGACAACATGGGCGAGATCGACGCTGCCATAGTCGGCCAACCCCCTCAGATCGCTTTCAACAGCCGCTACCTGGACGAGTTGCTGAAGGCACTGGAGAAGAGTTCTCAGCTGTCTCTCGATGTTGGCTCCTCCTCCAGCCCGGGCACCTTCCGGCCGGTGGGGGACGAAGAATACCTGCATATCATCATGCCGATGCATACGAACCGATAAAGAAGTGCAGGGTGAGTGTTTCTACATCACCTCTCCCTCGCTAACTTCCGCAACTATCGCCAGCTAGAGCTGGAGTTGCCCGGTCCTCTGGTCCTGTTCCAAGGGGATAACGGCCAGGGCAAGAGCAACCTGCTTGAGGCCGTCTACTTTCTGGCCACAACTCGCCCACTCCGAGCCGGTTCCGATCGGGAGTTGATCCACTGGGGGGCTGCCGAGGAGCCGATCCCCTTTGCTCGCGTGGCGGGCACCGTCCGCCGGGCAAGCGGCGATCTGAAGGTGGAGGTCGTCATCCGCGCCGATCGGGCGGAGAGAGGATCCGGGGTGTTGACCGACGGCGGGACCGTCCCGGGTGGGCTCTCAAAGCGGATCAAGGTCAACGGGGTGATCAAACGGGCTCTGGACCTGATCGGGCTGATCAACGTGGTGACTTTCTCCCCGCAGGATCTCGAGCTGATCGCCGGCGCGCCGGCCCTGCGCCGCCGTTTTCTCGACATTGCCAACTGCCAGGTGGACCCACGCTACTGTCGGGCGCTGCAGCATTACAATCGGGTGCTGACCCAGCGAAACCATCTGCTCAAGCAGATCCGGGAGGGTCGTGAGCCGGCCGAAACCCTGGAGTTCTGGAACGAGGAGATGGTCAAGAGCGGGTCGTACCTGCTGGCTTGCCGTCTCCGCACCGTGCAGCGGCTGAAGGCTCGGGTTGATGAATACCATCGTCGTCTCACCGGCAGCGGAAAACGGCTGACCTTGAGCTACCGCTCAAGCGTTGCGGCAGCCGCAGCAGGGGCACTGGACGCAACAGCGGCACTGGAGGAAGAGGTGGAGCGGCAGGCGGGGCTGTTCCGAGAGGCACTCCGTGGATTTCGTAGACGCGAGACGCTGCAGGGGATGTCGCTCGTGGGCCCACACAGGGACGAACTGTTGTTCCTGGCGGACGGGATCGACATGAACGTGTATGGCTCAAGGGGGGAACAGCGGGCGGTGGCCCTGGCGCTCAAGCTGTCCGAGACGGAGTACATGCGTGCTGCCACCGGAGAGCAGCCAATCCTGCTGCTGGACGACGTTATGTCTGAGCTGGATCAGGCGCGCCGCCGTCTGCTGCTGGAGACCATCGATAGCTCCGGCCAAACGCTGATCACCGCTACCGACCTGGATCCCTTTTCACCCGAGTTTCTGGCCCGTGCGGATCTGTTTCACATCGAGCAGGGTACAGTTATCCCAATGGAGAGGTGACGGGACCTCGATTCGCATCCCCTCTTGCCGTTGCACTGGTGCATCCCCCTGGCCGGAGTTATAATCCGCGTACGTAGTAATCGCTTTTCGCTCTGGTTATCCTCTGGAAACTATTGGCGCGGGAAAGGATGATCTCATGAATTTCCTTGGAATGGGTCCCGGTGAGCTGCTGCTGGTCATGGTCCTGGCCCTCATCGTTTTCGGTCCGGGCAAGCTGCCCGAGATCGGCCAGGGTCTCGGCAGGGCGATCCGCGAGTTCCGCAGAGCCACCGACAGCATAACCCAGGAGTTCAATCGAGAGCTCACTTTGGATGCGCTGATCCAACCTGACCAGCCACAAGGTCAGAGCACTTCACCGGCTGTGGCAGAAGAAGCTCGCCCGATGGCCACTCCGGTCGTGGAGGAGGCTCCGAGTTCTGAAACCGTGATCCCTCGCAACGGCTATTCGATGCGTCCGGCCGTGATCGCCCGGAAGCGGTTTCGAAGGATGAAGAGGGCCGCCGCGCTCACAGAGACCACCACCCCGGCTCAAAGGATCCGAAAGCTCAGGGCCACCAAGGCCAC
Source organism: Chloroflexota bacterium (assembly GCA_021786215.1). The sequence goes on from JAJYNT010000257.1 coordinate 4,591, forward strand.
AGCCGCGGCACCGGGGGTTGTGGCAGTATCCGAGCAGCCGGAGACGGTGGAAGTGGTGGCGGCATCCGACCAGCCGGAGGCAGCGGGGGTCTGAGCCCTCTGTCCTTGGGGGACCCATCCCTGGATCGGCCGTTGATCTTGCTTGGCCGAAAATGGCACCGTTCGTGCACTACCTTCGGAAATGTTACGGCCCCAGGGCCTCTTAGTTGTCATCCTGAGCCAAGGCAGGCGGCAGCGGGATGCCGCCAGATACCTGGAATGACATCGGCTCGGACTCGATGTCATTGAAAGCGACAGCGAAGGATCTCTCCAGTCGCGACGAGATGCTTCGCTGATGCTCAGCATGACACGGCCGTGGCCTCGGCGGCGCACTTTGTGGCTTTGGCATGGGAAGACTAGAAGGCCCTGGTTAGGGCCCCTTCGGTTTTGCGAAATTGGGGGTGACGGTGTAGAATGAACAACAGGAGATATCAATAGTACTGGCTGTACTACTTCAGCTATCTCCTGTTCATCTCTCCCTGGGAACCGCACAAGCGGCAAAGGAGACAGAGGCGTGATCGAGGTTTTCGTTGAGAGCATCCGTGTGAACATGGCTAACTACAAACGGGTGGTCATGCTCAAGGAAAAGCAAGATGGACGCTACCTTCCGAT
>JAJYNT010000290.1 GCA_021786215.1 Chloroflexota bacterium
AGATCCGCGGTGTTGCGCAGCCTCTCCCTGGCAGTTGGGGCGTGGCGCTCCAAAAGGGGAAGCAGCTCTGCCCTCACCCAGTTGCGGCGGTAGGCCATGTCCAGGTTGGAGGGATCGCTCCGGAAAGCCAACCCTCTGGCCCGGCAGTAGCCCTCGGTCTCGGCCCTGAACAGCTCCAGGATCGGCCGCACCACCGTCGGCAGAGTCCCCCGGGCAGCCGGCAGCTCTCCAGTTCGCCAATCGCTCGAAGTTAAGCGCGGACCCAGTTGCCCCGGGCTCATGGCATGGGAAGGCATGATGCCTCGCAACCCCCGCAGCCCCGCCCCACGAAGCAGGTTCATCACCAGGGTTTCAATCGCGTCGTCGGCCGTGTGACCAACGGCGACCAGCCGGGCCCCCACACGTTCCGCGACAGAGGCCAGGAACTGGTAGCGAGCATACCGTGCCGCCACCTGCTTCGGCAGATGGTGTCTCGACCGATAGGCCGGCACGTCAATGGCAGCGATGGTGACCGGAATGGCCCACTGTCGGGACAGTTCCTCCACGTGGCGAGCTTCGGCCTCGGCATCGGCACCACGAAACAGATGGTTCAGATGCGCTACCTGCAAATCGATCCCAAGGGACTGTCGCAACCGGCGGAGGAGATCCAGCAGGCAGACCGAGTCCTGGCCCCCGGAGACGGCCATCACGACGGTACCGGGCTGTATCAACTCCCTGGCCTCCACGAAGCGAAGCACCCGCTCCACGATAGCCTCGGGATCCAGATTCGCCATCCGAACCTCAGTCCTGCCCGGAGAAGAGCGACAGCCACTTCTGCCAGTTCGGAACGTCCTGGCGTTGAGGCACAGGCGTCGGCGAAGGGGTAGGAGTAGGAGCCGGCACCGGCATCTGATCTTTATTGTCGTTCGGCGAGGCGATGATCACGGCCACATCCCCGGGTCGGACCAGACCCAGATGCTCCCTGGCAGCCTTCTCGATATACTGGTCGCTATGCAGGTAATCCAGCTCGTTGCTGAGCCGGTGGTTCTGCTGCTTCAACTGCTCGATGCGCTGCTGGATAGCCCTAGCTTCCTCCCTCATCTGATAGCCCTCCACAGCCTTCCCGCCAATAGCGAACAGCACGAACGCAACCCCAGCGGCTATCAGCACGGGGATCAGGCCCGAGAGAAATACTGAGAGGCGACTCGGTTGGCTCGACACGCTTCCCACCCCACCCAACGATGCTGATACTAGCCGAGGTGGGTAAGGTAGTCAATGAGATAAGGAGGCCGACTTCGCCACGCTGGCCATCCGTCGACCGATGGCGGGATGGGTGTACAGGAGCAACTCCACCCAGCGAGGGGGCCACAGCTCCGACAGGTTCTGTCGAGCCAGCCGATAAAGGGCATCGGAGTAGGCCTCCGGATTTCGGCTGAGCCTGGCAGCGAAGGCATCGGCCCGCGCCTCGTGGCGCCTCGATATCGCGTTGGCGACCGGCATCATGGCCAGCGAGGCCACCTCACCCAGTAGAACCAGCAGCGGCAGGTTAGCCAAAACCGATATGTCACCCAGTCCAGCCATTATAAAGACCGGCCTCACCACCCACTGGAGGAGGAACAAGCCGGCCCAGATGCCGGCCATCTCCATCAGCAGCCCCTTCCAGATATCCCCGTGCACGTGATGTCCCAACTCGTGGGCAACCACGGTCTCCACCTCATCGGGAGTGAACTGCTGGAGCATGGTGTCCCCCAGCAGTACCTGCCGGGTCCGCCCGATTCCCGTAAGAGCGGCATTGGCGGCCACGGTCCGCCGGCTCATATCGATCGTCGAGACCTTGGACACATGGGCCCCAGCCCTGTCGGCCAAGGCCTCAATCCTCTGGACCAGTCCGCGATCCTCTAATGGAGAACTCTTGTAGAAGATCGGCAGCAGCAACACCGGCGCCACAAAGGTGAGCAGCAGGGCTATCAAGCTGAGAGCGGCAGCCAGTATCCACCACCAGTCATGCTGCAACGCCGCCAGGACAAGGTAGAAACTCTCCATTCCAGCCAAGAAGAAGAAGGTCCCCAACAGTGTGGACTTGAGCCAATCCACCGACCAGCCCGCCAGCCGCTGCCGTGACATGCCGAATCGGTGTTGCAGATGGAAGCTCCCATACCAGGAGAATGGAAGAAAGAGGATCGCGTTGATCGCCTGATAGGTCAGCAGAAACAGCAGCACCAGGAGCCATCCCTGAGACAGGAAGGAAGCCAGGCTCCCCGCGAGGACCGCCGATCCCCTGAGGTACCAGAACAGGAAGGGGAAGAGCAAACCAATCGTCGTCTGTAGCGCGTAGAGGGTCAGCTTGGCATGGCTGAACTCACGGGCCGTCCGCTGCCACTCCTCCTCTGCCAGAAAGGAGGCCGCCTCATCCGATCCGGGAGTAATGTGATGCTCGTCCTCCCCTTGTTCAGCCTCCGATCGCGCCTCTCGACCGTCACCCTTCTGGTATGATATTGTTGGTTCGTTCATGCTGGTCTCCTTGGGATTGGTTCTCACATAACGATAGAAGCAATCTGCGTGCTCGGTTCAGTACCCGTTTGGAGGAACGTCAGACCAATGAAGGTCGTACTTCCCTTCGGCAAGCGGCGCAACTGGCTCGGCCTCAGCCCTGGGGCACCCTCCCGTAAGCAGATCGGCATCCTCGCGGTCGCGGGGCTCCTCTCGGTCTTCGCCGGCTACACCGGTTATGAGCGTATCACAGCGGGCTCTGGAACGGCACCCACCCCGCAGGTGACGGCTGTCCAGAGGGGGTCCCTCGTTTCAACCGTCAGTTCCACCGGCAGCGTGGTGGCCGTGCGCCAGGCCAAGCTGGGCTTCTCGGCCAGCGGCTCCGCCAGCGGCAAATTGATCGAGCTGGACGTCGGCTTCGGTGACAGCGTCAAGGCCGGACAGGTATTGGCTAAGCTCGACCCCTTCCCCTTCCAGGTCAAGGTCGAGACCGCTCAGTCAGCCCTCACCAACGCCCAGGCCGACCTGAAGAGCCTCATGGATGGCGCTTCCCCCGACGAGCGCGCGGCCGCTCGGGCCGCCTACGACGCTGCCCTCGCCAAGTTCAACTCCGTCGTCGCCGGCGCCACCGACGCCGACCTTGCCGCTGCCCAGGCCTCCGTCGATCAGGCCCAGGCAAACCTCAAATTGGCCCAGATGAAGCTGGACCAACTTCAGAACAACAGCTACACCCAGGCCGACTGGACCGCCGCCCAAACCGCCGTCGACACCGCCACCTCCTCCCTCAAGAGCGCGCAGCTCAAGCTCGGCGACATCAAGAAGGGCCCTACCCAGTCCGATATCGCCTCCCAGCAGGCGGCCGTCAATCAGGCCAAGCAGTCCCTCATGACCGCCGAGGACCGGTACCAGATGGCCCAGAACAACGACCTCGCCGATTCGGGATATTCCAGCGTCTCCGCCGCCGCCCAGGCTTACGGCACCGCCAAGGCCAACTACGACGCCGCCGTCCAAAAGCTCAACGACCTGATGGCCGGCCCCCTCGACACCGACCTCCAGTCCGCCCAGACCGCCGTAGACCAGGCCCAGGCCAACCTCAAGAACGCACAGGCCAAGCTCGACCTGATGAAACAGGGCCCTCAGCCCACCGACCTCGCCTCCGCACAGAATGCTGTAGACCAGGCCAAGGCTACCCTCGCCTCCGCACAGGCCAAGCTCGACCAGTTGAAGGCCGGACCCACCGACGCCGACCTCAAGGCCGCCAAGAGCGCCCTCGCCTCCGCGAAGCTCGACCTCGACAGTAAACTCGACCCACCCAAAGACAGCGACGTCGCCAAGGCCCAGGGTGCCGTCAAGCAGGCCCAGGTCAACCTGGAACAGGCCCAAAACGACCTCCAGAACGCCACCCTCGTCGCCCCCTTCAACGGCATCGTCGCCGCCGTCGCCGGCAACGTCGGCGAGATAGTCGGCTCCGCAACCGTCGTCACCCTCGTAGATCCGAACTCCATCCGCATCGATGGCACCGTGGATGAGAGCGACGTCTCCAACATCAAGGTCGGGCAGCAGGCCACCGTCACCTTCGATGCCATCCCAGGCCAAGCCTTCCAGGGCAAGGTCACCGCCGTCTCCCCCGTGGGCACCACCACCCAGGGCGTCGTCGGCTACCAGTTCTCCGTCACCATCGACAGCCGGGACAGGACCCTCCCCGCGGGCATGAGCGCCGCCATCTCCATCGTCGTCGACCGGAAGGACAACGTCCTGCTGGTGCCCAACCGCGCCGTCCGAACCCAGGGGCGGGCCAAGATGGTGGAGGTGATGGCCGGCGAAAGGACCGAATTGAGGACCGTGCAAACGGGCGCCTCCAACGACCAGTCCACAGAGATAACCTCCGGGCTGGAGGAGGGTGAGCAGGTCGTCATCCCAAGCACCACCATTCGAAGCACCATGAACAACGGTGGCAGAGTCACCGGACCGGTGATGGTCCGATAGGGGTAGGAGTGATCCAGGTAAATGAACCTGGCGGAGAGTTTCCGGGTGGCGCTGGGCAGCCTTGTGGCCAACAAGATGCGCTCCGCTCTCACCATGCTGGGGATCATCATCGGCGTGGGGGCGGTGATCGCGCTCATGTCGGTGGGCAGGGGAGCCCAGGCCATGGTAACCAACCAGATTCGGGGGATGGGCACCAACCTGCTCTTCATCATGCCGGGAGCCGCCAGGGAGGGGGGCGTGCGGCAGAGTGCGGGCACAGCCCCTACTCTCACCTATGAAGACGCCGTGGCCATCGGGGAGCCCGGGGTGATACCGGAGGTGGCGGCCACAGCCCCGGAGATGGGCAGCTTCGCCCAGGTGATCGCCGGCAGCAACAACGTCAACAGTCGAGTCACCGGGGTGACGCCGGAGTACGAGGATGTGCGCAATTTCCACCCCGCGGAGGGCACCTTCATCACCAAACAGCAGGTCAATGGGAAATCGATGGTGGCGGTGCTGGGGAGCAGCGTAGCCGTCAACCTGTTTCCCGATCAAGACCCGATCGACCAGCAAGTCAGCCTGGGCTTCGGCAACCGCAGGCTCCACTTTCGAGTGGTTGGCGTGCTTGAGTCCAAAGGTGCGCAAGCCATGGGCAACCAGGACGACATCATCCTCATCCCAATCACAACACTGCAGCAGCGGGTGTTCGCCCAGCGAACGGTTCGAGGCGGCCACAACGTCTCCACGATCAACGTGCAGCTGATCAGCGAGGATCCGCAGGTGATCAACTCGGCGGTGGA
>JAJYNT010000235.1 GCA_021786215.1 Chloroflexota bacterium
TCCCTGTCTCCCGAGTAGTAGATCCCCAGGACCTTGAACCCATACTGCTGGGCAACCTGGTCGTAGGCCTCGCCTAGCTTGCCGTCTTCAGCGGCGAACAGCTTCTGCTCGGAAGTGAACAGATAGGGCAGGCTCCAGATGGAGAATCTCTTGTCGTAGGTGCTGAGGAAAGCGGCTCCGGTCTTGGACATCTCCAGGGTGCCGCTCCTCAACTGCTCGTTCATCTGCGTAGCGCCGCCGAGGACGCTGTTCATGAACAGCTTGACCTGGTACTTGCCGTTGGTCAACTCCGAGACTCGCTTGGCGAAGAACTGATGGGCCTTGTACTCGGGGTTGCTCTCGGTTACCACGTCGCCCAGCCGGACGGTGATTACCTGCTTGTTGCCGTTGCTGCCGGCGTTTGCCGCGGGAGCGGTCGTTGGCGCCGTTGCGGGCGCACCGGCGGAACTGGCCGCGGCGGTGGTTGGTTGTGCAGCGGGCTTCTGAGCCGCGGGCGCTGCCGACTGCGAGCAACCTACCAAGAGCAGCAGCACCGCCGCCAGAGAGGCCGTTGCCAGGAAGAATTGATGCTTACCTTCTAATCGCATTAGCGGGCCACACCTTTCAATCGAGATAGGGAAACGGCGACTGTTTGAGAATAATCCCCAGCCTTCTGATGAGGCTCTCCTTACCTCCCTTCCACCTGAGCTTTCCTGCCGGCCCCTTCGCTCGGCGGCGAGGCACAACCCTGTGGGTAAATGCATGGCTGCAACTGCATCGGGCGTGTAGCGGGGTGTCGAAACTGCAAGTTAAGAATCATTCCGGTCGTGCGTCGCGTAGCGCCCGATCCATCACTTTCAGGTTAGGCTCCATGCCGGTCCAGAACTTGAAGGCGTCCACCGCCTGGTGGAGCAGCATGTCGTGCCCGCTCACGGCCTTACACCCCGACTGCTCCGCTGCTTCGAGAAGGCGGGTCTTCGGCGGCATGTAGATCATGTCGACCACGCCGCAACGAGCTGGGATCCGTATTCCTTCTGGAAGCGGGCACTCTTGGTCGTTGGGGTGCATACCAACCGTGGTGGTGTTGACCAGCAGGTCGGCTTCCTCCAAGTGTTTGTTCAGCTCATCGGTGTTGAGGGGTAGCGCTTGCCAATTGCCAGCGCCTTGGAAGGCCTGCATCGATCGCACCAGTTCCTCGGCACGCTGCGGTGTGCGGTTGAGGACTATCACTTCCCTGGAGCCCTGACCCAGGACGTAGAGCGCCGCTCGTGCCGCGCCTCCTGAGCCCAACATGACGGCCTTCATGCCATTGCGATAGAGGCTGTTCAGCTCCAGGAGCCGCCTGAAGCCTGTGGCGTCGGTATTGGTGCCTACCCATCGTCCCTGGCGGTCGACAACCGTATTGACGGCGCCGATGGCCCGCGCCTCCTCAGTGATCTCGTCCAAGAAGGGAATGACAGTCTGTTTGTGGGGGGAGGTGAGGGTGAATCCGGCGAAGTGTGTGGCGCGGAGTCCACGAACAGCGACCTCGATATCCTCGGGTCGTACCTCCAGGGCCACGTAGCAGTAGTCCAATCCCGCGGCAGCGAAAGCCGCGTTGTGAATGACGGGCGAAAGGGAATGGTGGACCGGATAGCCCAGTATGGCGAGAGCCAAAGTGGAGCCTGTAATCCTTCTGAGGTCCTGATGCAAGGTCGTCTCCCTCGAAAACAGTCAGTACTCGCTGCTCGACGAGAAAGGTTTACGTGATGGTGACGGCCGGATCTGGGCCGAAGAAGGTGAGATAGGGGCCGCCCGTTGCCTCGCGCAAGAGCATCAAGGCCAGCTCGCGCAGGTGGTAGTCGCCCCACATGCAGGACTCGCCCCTAGGGATGCTAGAACCATCCGGTACGTAGTCCCATCCGTTTGGATGGTGATATATGGAGTGGAGAAGCAGCCCCTGGTGATCTCCGCTCTCGGAGAGGTAAGGCTCGCTCAGGAGGGTGTTGGCGATTGTCAACCCCGCCTGCCGGTAGCGGCTTCCGGCATCAACCTCGCCGTGCCGGCGCAGGTGGTGGCCCAGCCGCAGAAGACCCTGGGCCGCGATGGCGGCCGCCGAACTATCCACCGGCTCGCAATCGTTGAAGGGATCTGCCGGCTGGTTTAGATAGTCGCCCAGCCTGTGCAGATTTGGGGCGCCCGTGTCCCAGTAGGGGATGCCGTCGGTGGGCGTTTGCTCCATGTAGAAGTCAGAGGTCGCTCGTGCCGCGTTCAGCATCACCGCGACGATCGAGCTTCGGCCACCCACGGGAATCAGTTCCTCGTCGGATAAGGTGTCCAGGAACTCCAGCTGCTCCGCGTATCCGGCGATCGCCCAGGCCAGGCCCCGAGTCCAGGTGCTGAAAGGGGTGTAGCCTTGCTGAGTGGAGGGACAACGGAAGTTGCCGTCGTTAGTGTTGAAGATCGCCTCGTGAGCTGTCCGGCCCCGAATGTCGTAGGAGTCGCGGCCCTCGCCGTAGTGGACGATGAAGCGGGCCGTAGCCTCGGCATGCCTTATCAGCCGCTCTAGCAGAGAGATCCGGCGGTCTCGCTCCCCCATCAGTGTGTGTCCGAGGCGATGGGCCATGGCTAGAGAGCGCAGCGAGCGCATGGTATCCACGAAGAGGGAGTGGGGGCCGTTGAAGGAGTAAATGTAGCCCCCGCCGCCGGTAATGGTAGTCCATCGGGCTGCCTGGACCGCACCGGAAACCTTGAGGGCCAGGACGTAGAAGTTCCGTTCCCACTCGCTCTCCTCGATACGGCCCTCGTTCATCAGGCGCAAGAGGTTCCCGTAGGTGGACACGTTGTTGAAGCCGTGGTCGTGGACGCCGATGTGGCTCACATGGGGGGCCATCAGCTCCACGGTCTGGCGGCGACCCAGGTCTAGCATCTCCCTGTCCCCCGTGGCGTCGAACTGGAGCACCGCCGCCCCCACCTGAAAACCCCGTGTCCACTCGGTCCAGCCACGGGTCGTGTACCGGCCTTTGATGGTGTAGACAGGAGTGCCGTCGTTGGAGTTCCAGGATTTCTCTATGAGCCGGATCTTCTGGGCGGAAAGGGCGAACAGCCGATCCAGTTTCGGGCGAAGGGCCACGGGGGTGATGGTACCATCGCTCTTGATCACAGGCAGAACCTCCAGGGAGACTCCATCCAATCCAGTGAAGCCAGGAAAAGCTCGGGCACTGCAGGGGCAGGCCGCGCTGTTAGGAAACCGTTTTCCGTCGACGCGCCGGACATGATAAGTCGCTTTCCTGTCGTTGTCAATGGCCGGATCGAGCCGTCGGTCGTCTCAGGCTCATACGAACTTCATGATGTGGGTTGCCACCGTCAATACCTCGCCACGCTCGTTGGTGACGGTGACCTGGGAGATGAGTTGGTCCCTGTCCGGATTCTTCTCGGCGACCTTGTACTCGATGGTGATGGTATCGCCGATGAAGCATGGGCGCACGAAGCGAATCCGATCGTATCCGTAGGACACGATCGGGTGGGGGATGTTTTCCACCAGCTTGGTGGAAGCTGCTGACATGTAACCCACCATCAGCGCCCCGTGTGCTATGCGCTTGCCGTAGGGGGTGCCCTTCATGTACTCCTCGTTGACATGGTTGGGGCTGAGGTCCCCCGTGATGCCGGCGAACAGGTACACGTCACTCTCGCCCACCGTCTTGGAGACGCGTACGACCTGACCGATCTCGACCGAGTCGAGGGCCTCGCTGTGCTCTGCCATGGTTCTCTCCCTTTCAGGCTCCAAAGGGAAGCGTGCTCGAAGTGGTCTCGATCAGCCTCCCGGGGCATTTCTATTCCTGGCTCAGACCGAGTGTCCTATCCCTTTTCGCCCATCTCGCTCAAAGGCACCTCTCGACCCTCAGCGGCGCTCCTGTAAGTGGCTGTGACGAGACGAAGATTGGTTACTCCGTCCTCCCAGTCCGGCTTGCTCGGGTGACCCTCCGCTATGCCTGTCAAGAATCGCCTGATCTGCGCAAGGAATGGATCCTGGGACTGGAGCTCCACCACCTGCCAGCCTTCGGGGTCGGTCTGCGCTAAGTTGGCTGAGGGCTGGACAGAACGGTTCTCCTCCTGTCTCTGGACCATGAGTTGGTTGAAGCCGAATAGGAGGCTGGCATCCTCCCCGTCGATCTGGAACTGGGGTACCTCTTCGTGCCTGCGCCGCGCCCAGGAGGTAAAGCAGTGGCCTGTGGCCCCGTTGGCGAACTTGATCACGACGCTGGCGATATCCTCCACGGTGACTGGGAAGATGGCGCCGGTTGGTTCTCGACGCTCCTTCCAGGCAATGCCGGTCGCCGCGTAGACGCTCGTGATGGGCCCGATGAGGAACCGGAGCAGATCGAAAAGGTGGGTCATCACGTCTTCCACAATGCCGCCGCCGGCCAGTTCCCTCTTGTAGAACCAGGTGGGTCGATTGGTGATGGTCTGGGGCACCATGTAGCCGAAGAGGGCGTTGGCGCTGAAGATCCTGCCCAATTGACCAGCCTCGATCAGCTCCTTTGCCCGGACCGGACCCGGTGTGAAGCGCATGTGCTGGATGATTCCATGGTGCACGCACGCTGCCCTGGCTGCAGCCAACAGCCGCTCGCCATCGGCCAAGTTGGTAGTCAGGGGCTTCTCGCTAAGGACGTGCTTCCCCTGCTCAATGGCGCGCATCAGCGGGGTGTAGTGCATGCTGTTCACCAGGCAGTTGTCTATCACCGCCACGTCGGGGGCGTCCAGGATCTCCTCCAGATCGGTGCTGGTGCGATGGATTCCGTACCGTTCCGCCAGTTCGGCGACCTTTTTCGGGTCCCGGCCATACAGCACTGGCTCCACACGGACTGTATGGCCATCTGCCTGTACGCCTTCGTCGCGCAGGCGAGCCAAAGCTGCCAGGTGAGCGTTGCCCTGGCGTCCCGTACCCAGCACCGCGACGGTCAGTTGGTCGTATCCATGATCTCTCTGGCTCATAAGCCGTTACTCCATGGTGTTGCAGATTCGCCGTGGGTAATGCAGTAGCGCAACCGGCAGAGGACGGAAACCGTTATCCTCAGATGGGCAGGGATGCTACCACTGCCATGAGAGTTGTGTCAAAGCCTTCGCCGATCGGCCGATGTTGCGCAGGTCGAGCAATTGACAACGCCAGCGGTACTTCCTATCATAGCGGCACTGGTCGTGGAAACCGTTTTCCTCTTCCCACAGGGAGGAAGTTGAGCCTCCCTCCAGGAGTTGGCC
>JAJYNT010000032.1 GCA_021786215.1 Chloroflexota bacterium
TGTGCCGTCTGTGCTGTGCCACCTGGATCATTCCTCCTGCCGCTCCTCGGCACAGCTATCCTAACAAATCACCCTGTCCAGTTTTCGGGGGACACTATAGAGGATATCTCGGAAGTGCTCAGAGCCGTGTCAGGATTCGTGGTCACACTCTCAAGAATCTCTCAGGGTTACGCGGACCCTGATGTTTCCTTGAGCTCTTGCTCGCGAATCTTGAGTTTTCCTTGAGCCACTAAGTGTCATTATAAGTGTTTGGTGCGCCCATCACTCTTCTGAGGAAGGGGCGCGGGAAGGGATCGAGCATCGTCGCCGGGCGATTGGTGCTGTTTCGGCAGCCCGGGGAAGCATCTGCAACGCAGGACCACTGCAAGAGGGGAGCAAGCGGCAGAGTGGATACCGACACAGTTGTCATGGAAGATGTCGAGAGCCCGGTAGCCTCGACTCAGCAGGTTACTGGAGAATCCGAGCATCAGCTACGGCGGGCCGTTGGGGCGTGGGGCTCCTTCACCTGGGGCTACGCGGATGTCGGCGCCGACGTCTACGTCGCCCTGGGTCTCGTGATGGCCGCGGCCCAGGGCGCGACCAACGTCGCCTTCCTGTTCGCCGGACTGGTCTACATCTGCGTGGGGCTGGCCTACACGGAATTGGCCGCGGCATACCCCTTCGCCGGTGGCGGCCAGTTCTACGTACTACGCGGGCTCGGCGACCTGCTCGGCTTCACGGCAGGATGGGCGGTGCTGCTGGACTTCACCATCGACATCTCGCTCTTCGCCCTGGCCTCCGCCGGCTATGTCAGCTTCTTCTTCCCTGTGCTCCGGCGCACCGCCGATCTCAACATCTTCGGCCTGGTTTTCCCCCAGACCCAGCCCCTACTGATCCTTGCGGCGACGGCCCTGGTCCTTTTCCTGACCGGACTAAACATCCTCGGCGTTCGGGAGTCGTCCACCTTTAACGAGATATTTGGCGCGCTGGACATCGTCTCCGAATCGGCGGTCCTCTTTTTCGGCTTCCTCTTTGCCTTCAACGGACCGCTGCTTCTCCAGCAAATGACGTTGTCCTGGCCGGACCCCTACCACCTGGCATACGGCGCCAGCCTGGCGATCATTTCCTTCGTCGGTCTGGAGTCGATAAGCCAGGCCTCCCAGGAGACCGTGCGGCCCTCCACCGTGGTCCCGCGCACCTCTATCGGTCTGATCCTGACAGTGCTGATCTACGCCCTGGCCTTCTCGAACCTGGGTTTGGCCATGCTGCCCTGGCAAACCTTCGCCGAGCACAACGCGGATCCGGTGGCCTGGCTCGCCAGCCACGTCCCCTTCATCGGCATTGTCGCTGCGCCCTACGCCGCCGGCCTCGGCGCAACGCTACTTCTTATCTCCTCCAACGCCGGCGTGTTTGGATCCTCCCGTATCACCTACTCCATGGGGCGCTACAGGCTGCTGCCGGCATGGTTTGGCCACGTGCACCCCCGCTTCCGGACGCCGGTGCGCACCATCCTGGTCTTCTCGGGGGTGGCGCTGCTGGAGTTGTGGGGCGCGGGCCTCTCGAAGAACGCCTTCGACACCCTGGGCAACATGTACGCCTTCGGTGCAGCCTCCGCCTATATGCTGGTGTTCATCTCCCTGCTAGTCCTTCGAGTGAAGGATCCCTGGACCCCTCGGCCCTTCCGGGTTCCGCTGAACGTCCAGATCGGTGGCCGGCACGGTCCCCCCGTCGTGCTGCCGATTGTCGGAGTGCTCGGCTTCCTGGGGATCAGCTCGATCCTGGTGATGGTAGTGTTTACTCACGACATCGGCCGAATCGCCGGTCCGAGCTGGATCCTGGGCGGACTGGCAATTTACTGGATCTACCGCAAGCGAGCCGGCCTGCCCCTCTTCGGCAGTCTCCGCCACAACTGGGCCAAGGAGCAGGCCGAGGTGTACCACGATGCCGGGGAGACTGAGATGCTGGAGGAGTTCCAGGAGAACATCCAACGCCGTGATCGGCTGCTCTCGGTGCAGAACGGGAGCAAGAACGGCAGTCATGTATCGGAGGACCAGTACCGATGAGCCGAACGATGGTGGCCTTGAGATCGCTGACCGCCCTACTCCTAATCGCTCTGGGGTTGGTCATCGTCGGGCGCGGGGTGATAGGGGGAGCTCCGTTCAGCTTCACCGCCATGGGGGCCCTGATGGCAGGGTTGGGGATCTACCGCATCAGGCTCCTCCGGGGTCGCGGGAGGCAACGCTGATGGAACCGGTTCATGTGACTGTCGCCGGGGCGGCGATCGCCCTGGCCTTTGTGGCATCAATCGGCAGCGTGATCGTCTGGATGTTGCGTCTACCGGAGCAAACGCCGACGAGCCTGCGGGTGGCCAAGGCGATGCGTATGGCCGACTACGCGAATCTGATCCTCGTACCCGTTTTGGGCACTGCCCTATCCGACAGAATGGTGGCCCTCGGCGCGCAGATGGCCAAGGCGCGGAAGTCCGAGATGGTGGTGTTCTGCGTTATCGAGGTGCCCTGGTCGCTGCCGCTGAGCGCACATCTCGAAGCGGCCGAGCGGATGGCCCAGGAGGCACTGGACCGTGCGCAGCGCATCACCAACCACTACGACGTTCCCCTGACATCCCGGATCATCCACGCACGCGGCGCGGGCACTGCCATCGTCGAAGAGGCAGTGAACAGCGGAGCAGACATTATACTGATGGGGGACCTCCCCGGCCGAGCTGGCGAAACACGCTTCAACGCAGCGACCAACTATGTTTTCACCCACGCTCCCTGTGAGGTCGTTATCGACAGGCCGGCACTGGACAACCTGTTCCTGATGTTGGACAAGGACGTCAACTACGACCCGAGCGCGGGTGTCACCCGCAAGGCGCAGAGCAACTAGGCAGACCGGCGCAGTAAGTGTGTGGTTTTGTGGGGATACCCCCGGTAGTGTACGGTATATTGTGGAAACGTCTACCATGTCATGAGTCCACCGAAATAAGGTCGTTACGAGCTGCGGCGCCACAACATGCGGGCTCGCGGGCATAGAGCCAGTCCCAGATGTTGCGGTGTCTGCACCCCGTCGGGGGGTTATTTCGGTCGACTCATGTCATGCTGAGCGAAGCGAAGCATCTCCACGTTCCGCCGGAGAGATCCTTCGCTAACGCTCAGGATGACACCGATCAGAAACGCTGTTCAGAAACTTCAAGTTTCTGTGCTTCGCACAGGGTTCCCGGAACCCTGAGGTACTCAGGATGACACCGATCAGAAACGCTCAGGATGACACCGATCAGAACCATTGGGGCGCAGCACTAGTCGTTCTCGGACAGAAGGCGGTAACCTACACCGGGCTCGGTGACGATGTACCGCGGGGTTTGAGGATCGGATTCTATCTTCTGGCGAAGCTGGGCTACATACACGTGCAGGTAGTGGGTCTCGGACCCATACTCCGGCCCCCAGACCAGTTGGAGAAGCATCCGATTGGTGAGAACCTTGTTGGGGTGGGTCACGAAGACCTTCAACAGGTCGTACTCGGTAGGGGTGAGGTGAACCTCGCAGCCGGCGACTCGCACCGTCCGGCGTTCGAAATCAACCTCCAGATCCCCGGCTCGGAAGACGGCCGCACCGCCGCTCCCAGGGTGGGCCGCGTGGCGCAGTGCCACTCGAATCCTCGCCAGCAACTCCTCCGTACTGAAGGGCTTGGTGACGTAGTCGTCAGCCCCCAGGTCGAGGGCCGCCACCTTGTCTCGGTCCGCGCTTCGCACGGACAGGACCACGATGGGGATGTTCCCCCTGGTGCGCAACTCTCGGATGACCTCTACCCCACTCATGTCCGGCAGACCAAGATCCAGGATCAAGAGATCAGGATGGTACCGCACGTAGCCATCCAGGGCCCCCTGGCCGCTGTCTGCCGTCTCGACCTGGAAGCCGTGGCGGGTCAGATTGGTTCGGAGCGCCAACAGGATCTCCGGCTCGTCGTCCACCACGAGAATACGCGCACCCGCATGCTGTGTCATGCCCTCTGCTCCTGGGTCACCACCTTTTTGTCCTGCCGAGACAGCGGCAGCGTGAAAACGAAAATAGTTCCGCCCCCTTGCTGCCTCTCTGCCCAGATCCGTCCCCCATGGGCCTCCACGAGCCCCCTGGCAACCGCCAAACCAAGCCCGGTGCCCTTCGGTCGCGGAGCGCCGTCTTCCACTCGATAGAAGGGTTCGAATAGCCGGGCCATAGCTTCCGCGGGGATGCCGGAGCCCTGATCAGCCACCTCGATCCTGACCTCCTCGCCCTCTCGTCGGGCGGAGATGCGGATCTCGCTTCCAGCCGGTGAGTACTTTACCGCGTTCTCCACAAGGTTTGAAAGAACCTGATCGATCTCCACGTAGTCCAGGGGCACCGGGGGAAGCTCCCTCTGTACGTCGAGCACTAGCCGGTGCCGCGCGGTCGTCGGACGCAGCCTGCCCAGGACATCGTCCATCAGCGCCCCTATGGGATACCAATCCAGCTCCGGCCGCAGGCTGCCGGCCTCGATACGGGAGAGATCCAGCAGGTTGCCGACGATCCGGTTCAGCCGCTGGGCCTCCCTAACGATGGCCCCCGCGAACTCGTCCTTTTCCTGCTCGGTCCACTCCACATCCTTCTGCAAGAGGCTCCCGCCCGAGGCCATAATAGAGGCCAGGGGCGTTCGAAGGTCATGGGATACCGCGTTGAGCAGCGCGGTTCTCAGTTCGTCGGTGCGCCGAAGGATCTCCGCCTCGGTTGCCTCCTGGCGAAGGCGGCGGCGCTCGACGGCAAGCCCCAGCTGGGAGGCGACGGCCGAAAGCAGCCGATCATCGGCGGGATCGAACTCGGGTGCCCCTGGTGGGTGGGCTAAGAGGATGGTGCCTGCACGCCGGCCCTGGGACTTCACCGGCACCACGTGCACGTCCTCCTGCCCAGCCTGAGGGGATAACCCCGGAAGGTATGGTGGTATCACCCGCACCCATCGCCCCGGGGAGGCTCGCCGTTCCCTGGACGGAGCTGCGCCCTCGCTGAGCATCTCGGTTGGCACGTTGGACAGGGTGCGGATCGCCGCCACATCGCCAACCACCTCCCGCACAGGGGATTCCCTGTTGTCAGTCAGTTCGATGGCAACTGCGACCAGCTGGAGCTCCTGTCGCAACCGTTCCGCCAGGGCGCCGAGGGCATGCTTGAGATCTGGATCGCCCACCAGGCGGACCACGTCGTACAGGACTACCGCCTCCCG
>JAJYNT010000006.1 GCA_021786215.1 Chloroflexota bacterium
CGATACCTGGAGACGGAGACCCCCAGGTTCGGCTTCTGGCACGACGAACCCAAGTTCCTGATCAGCACCCTCAAGGCCTGGTACGGAGACGCCGCCCAGCCCGAGAACGAGTTCGGCTACCGAAACTTGCCACTCATCGACGCCGACTACTCCCAGCAGCCGATGCTGCTGGGCATCGCGGATGGCGGCATTAAAGGCTTCTTCCTGATGGGCCAGAACCCCGCCGTCGGCGGCCACAACGCCGGCCTGGTCCGCAAGGGGTTGGCCCAGTTGGACTGGATGGTGGTCCGCGACGCCTTCGAGACCGAGACGGCCTCCTTCTGGTACGCCTCCCCGGAGGCCACGAGGGGAGAGATCGATCCAAGGCAGATCAAGACGGAGATCTTCTTCATACCCAGCGCCTTCCCGGGTGAGAAGGAGGGCACCTTCACCAACACCCAGAGGCTGATCCAGCGCCACGACAAGGCTGTTGACCCGCCGGGAGACGCCAGATCCGACCTCTGGTTCATGTTCCACCTGGGGCGCCGCCTCAAGGAGCTGTACAGAAACAGCACCGATCCCAAGGACCAGGCACTCAAGGAGCTCACCTGGGACTACCCGACCGAGGGTCCCATCCAGGAGCCAAGCTCCGACTATGTGGACAAGGAGATCAACGGATACGTGTGGGCCACCAACTGGGAGGATCGCAAGCAGGTAAAGGACTATACATACCTGAAGGACGACGGCACCACCGCCTCCGGCTGCTGGCTCTACTCCGGCATCTACCCGCAAGAAGGGAAGAATCTCACCAAGAACCGGACCCCGGACCCCGACTGGAACCCTGGAAGCCACCTTGGATGGGGATTCACATGGCCCGGCAACCGCCACATCATGTACAACCGCTGCTCGGCCGACCCAGAGGGGAAACCCTGGTCCGAGCGAAAGAAGTACATCTGGTGGGACGAGGTGGCGAAGAAGTGGGTGGGCTACGACATCCCCGACTTCCAGGAGGACAAGCCGCCATCCTACATCCCACCACCAGACGCCGTGGGAATGGCCGCCCACTCGGGCAGCGAGCCCTATACCATAGCGCCCGACGGCCGCGCCTGGCTGTTTGCCCCGGCAGGGATGAAGGACGGTCCCTTGCCAACCCACTACGAGCCGGTGGAGTCGCCCGTCGCGAACCGGCTCTACCCGCGACAGCAGATCAGCCCAGCGGCAGGGCTGTTCATCAGATCCGACAACCCCTACGCCCAGGTGGGCGATCCCAACTACCCCTACGTCATCTGCACCTACCGGCTCACCGAACACCATACCGGAGGCGTCATGACTCGCTGGCTCCCATGGCTATCCGAGCTGCAGCCGGCCGGCTTCGCCGAGATCAGCCCCGAGTTAGCCGCCGAAAAGGGGATCGAGAACGGCGGATGGGTCACCGTGTCGTCACCCCGTGGTGAGATCGAGGCCAGGGCGTTGGTGACCCCACGGATGGTTCCACTTCGGCTAAACGGGAAGGTCGTTCACACCGTGGGCATGCCCTGGCATTTCGGTTACAAGGGGATCGCCACCGGTGACGTCGTCAACACCCTATCCCACATCGCGGAGGATCCCAACAGCAAGATCCACGAGGGGAAGGTGTTCGTCTGCAACGTCCGAGCCGGTCGGAAGGGAGGACCGCGATGAGCCAGCACGTTCTGCGCTCGGCGGGTGAGGAACAGATCAAACCCAACTATTCCGGCCGCATAGCCAGCTGGGACCGGTTCGGGCCAGGCTACAACACCGAACCGCCAGCAACCCTTAACGAGTCGGTGACGACGGCCGGTTTCCGAATCGAGCCCGGCACAGCCTACGGTTTCTTCACCGACACCACGGTGTGCATAGGCTGCAAGGCCTGCGAGGTCGGCTGCAAGGAGTGGAACCAGATACCCATGGACGACCTCGGCTTCAAAGCAACCAGCTACGACAACACCGCGGAACTGCGGGCCACCACCTGGCGGCACGTGACCTTCATGGAGGACTTTCATCGTGATGGCCGGCCGAACCGATGGCTCTTCATGAGCGACGTCTGCAAGCATTGTGAGCAGGCCGGCTGCTTGGAGGCGTGCCCGACCGGCGCCATCGTGAGGACGGAGTTCGGGTCGGTGTTGATCCAGCAGGACGTCTGCAACGGCTGCAAGTACTGCGTCGGCGCGTGCCCGTTTGGGGTAATCACGGTCGACGAAGAGCAGGACAACACCGCCCACAAGTGCACCTTTTGCTACGATCGGCTCAAGGCAGGCATCGAGCCTGCCTGCGCCAAAGCCTGTCCCACCGACTCCATCCTCTTCGGTCCGGTGATGGAGCTCCGCAAGATCGCCAGAAAAAGGGTGGAGGAGTTGCATGCCCGCGGCATTCGGGAAGCCTATCTGTACGGTGTGCCGGGCGGCCCGGGCGCCACAGGGGGCATCGGCAGCCTCAACTGCTTCTTCCTGCTCACCGAACGACCGGAGGCCTATAACCTGCCACCTGCCCCGGAACTGCCCTCACGGAGGGCCGCACAGGGCTTGCTCGCTGCCGCGGCCACGGCCCTGGCCTATGGGGCCGCTACGATCCTGGCAGTCCGTTCGGCGCGTGCCGGCCGAAGGTAGGATTGGGGAGAACGAGAATGATCGGCGAAATAGTCCATGTTACCGAGACACCGGCAACTGCCGTGAGCCCGCGGGAGGCCGCGCAACAGGACGCCCAGGCCTGGCGGGTGGCCAGGCAGCCTGGCCCAACCAGCTACTATAGATACCCGACCTTGAAGAACCCCAACTGGAGTTGGGAGATACCCACCTATTTCTTCACCGGGGGGATAGCGGCCGGGTCCTACCTGATCGCCACCATGGCAGATCTATTCGGCACGGAGGAGGACCGGGTGGTGTCCCGCGCGGGGCGCTACATATCGATGATAGCCGTCGTCGTCAGCCTAATCCTCCTGATCCTGGATCTGGGCCGGCCCCGTCGCTTCGCGAACATGCTCAGGGTACTCAAGCCTCGCTCACCCATGAACCTTGGAACGTGGGGATTGGTGGGTTTTGGCGGCTTCGCCGGTCTGGGAATCCTCCGACAATGGGTCGAGGACGGCATCCTGAGCGGGAACTCCATGGTGGCTCGCCTGCTCGGCTGGATGCCTCTGAAGGTGTCTGGGGTGCTCGGGAGCCTCCTTGCTTTCTTCGTGGGAAGCTACACCGGGGTGCTGATCAGCTTTACCAACGCGCCGATCTGGGCGAAAAACCGGCTGCTCCAGGGCCCGCTGTTTCTCGCTTCAGCCCTATCTACCGGGCTCGCGGCTATCTCCCTGGCGCTCTCGTTGACCGGCAGATCCAATCACCATAGCGAGAAGTGGCTGAGGCAAGTGGAGGAGTCGGCCGTCAGGGGGGAGATAGCGGCAACGGCCGGGACTATCGCCACCGTGGGCTCTCTGGGTCGTCCCCTGTTCGCCACTCGCCACGCATTACTCTTCTGGCCGGGCGCGGTGGGGCTGGGGCTCGTCGTCCCAACTGTGCTCCAGCAAGTTGAGAGGGTAGCCCCCGCCAAGCAGAAGAGAAAGCTTCGTATTGCGTCCAGCATTTCCACCCTCGCAGGCGGGTACATCTTCCGCTGGGTGGATGCCCGGATAGGACGCCCTTCCATCGAAGACCCTGATTACTACTTCAACTTCACATCAGGCAGGTGAAGAATGGCTGAGGACACGACTTGCTCGACTATCCCTCGGGAACGAAGTAGAAGACGATGGCCAGCACCGCGTAGACCGCCGCCAGCTGCACCCCCTCGAACCAGGTGGATTCCCCGTCCAAGGACACAATGCCGAGAGCCAGGACGGAAAGAGTAACCCCCGCGATCTCGAAGACGTTGAAGACGAGGCTCATCGGAGAGCCCATAATCAGGGAGGCGAAGACCAGGACAGGGGCCACGAAAAGGGCAATCTGGGCGGCTGCTCCCGTCGCAATAGTCATCGCCAGCTCCATGTTGTTCCTCTTGGCCACCAACATGGCTGAAAAATACTCGGCCGCGTTCCCGACTATGGCTACCACTATCACCCCGACGAAGAACTGCGTGAGACCGAGAGCAGCCGTCGTTGCCTGGATGGCTCCCACCAGCAACTCCCCTTCCACCCCAACCAGCACCGTTGCGACCAACAGAAGCAAGAGAGCGCCGGACACGCTCAGACGGGGCTCCGGCGCCGCATGAGGCTGAGTGGTGAAGAAATGCCGATGAGTCCTCAGGGAAAAAATGAGGTTGGCAACGTAGGTTGCCAGCAGTACGGCTGAGACCAGTATGCTGAGCTGTTCAACGGGAGGCTTGGTGTACACAATGGTGCCGAAGACGGTGAGATCGAACACCGCCGGCATCACCAGGGCGACCACCGCCAGGAACAGCATGGCGGCGTTTGCCCCCGCTCTGGTGCGGTTGAAGGTTTGCCGCTCCCTTCCCCACCCTCCGGCCACCATGCTCAGGCCCAACACCAGCAGGACGTTTCCGATAATGCTGCCACTGATGGATGCCTTCACGACGACGAAGAGCCCGGCTCGCAGGGCAAGAATCCCGATGATCAACTCCGGGGCATTCCCCAGGGTGGCGTTCAGCAGTCCACCCGGGCCGGCTCCGACATACTCCGCCACCTGCTCTGTGGCACGTCCGATCAAGTTGGCCAGCGGGATCACCGCTAGCGCGGAGGCCACGAAGAGAATCACCTCCGGCAGCCCAGCAAGGGCCACAGCCCAGCTGACCGGTATGAACAGGAGGAGCCAGTTGAGCCAACTCTCTCTGATGAAGCCGGCCATCCGGCGCAGCCGGGTCCTCCAATTTGGATCGTTTCTTCGTCTCGACATCGCTATCCATCGGGAACTGTCTTCACCTGACGAGCGCAAGGGACATGCCCCATCGAAGCTCGTGGTCGCCGTGGGTAATTGGCTCCAAGAAAGGCCCTGCACAGCGGCAGTGCGGGTTGACTGGAATCGCAGATACCTGCCATACTCCGGGTTACGATCAACAAGATCCACTCTGATGAATGGTAGGCTCGATGACATCTTCTGCCGATCACGTCACCTCCAACGGCCGCGGTCTGTGGGTCGAAACGATCCGTCGCGATCTGCTGGCCGGCCAGCAGGTGAAGTTGTCGGGCACCCTCTTCCTGGTCCGCCGGGCTCGCCAGGATGTCGGCCAGAATTCCGGCCTTTACGTCAAGTGCGAA
>JAJYNT010000218.1 GCA_021786215.1 Chloroflexota bacterium
AGGCATCTTCTCGCAACTGGAGATCCTTCGCTTTTCGCTGTTCAGAAACTTCAAGTTTCTGTGCTTCGCACAGGGTTCCCGGAACCCTGGGATACTCAGGATGACAGGTTGGGCGCTCAGGATGACAGGTTGGGCGCTCAGGATGACAGGTTGGGCGCTCAGGATTGCACCCGTTGGGCACTGCGCCTCGGAACGCGGTCGCCGAGGTGGATCGGTAGGAGGAGACCATGCACGTTGGTGAGAGACACGCCCCATGGTTTCTGTGGCCCTTTGTGGCCTTTTTCGCGCTGTTGGGAGCCATCGTCAATCTGGTGGGCAGGTTCGTCGCTATACTTCTCGGCCTGGTGTTGATGGCCGTAGGAGTGATCCTCAGCCTGACCATCGTGGGGGCTGTGGTGGGGATCCCGTTGATGTTGCTGGGGTTCTCGCTGGTGGTGCGAGGACTCTTCTGAGCGACACAGATGGCAAACTGTTCGCGTCCGGCGAACGGGCAACTTCTTGTCGCCGGCGATGGGAAAGGGTGAGCTGTGGGGCGGCGAGCGACTTGGTACCTGGCTCTGGTCCTGCTGATCCTGGTCCTCATAGCTGCCCTGGCCGCCGTGACAGTCCTGCGCCTGTAGATAGAGGTCAGCCAGGATGACACCTAATAGGATCTGTGTGGCATAGTACTAAGCGCAAACGATGCTGACCAAGGGGCTGTTCCACCCCATCAGCAGCGGAAGCACCAATGCTGCCAGTGCGACCAACCCGACCAGCGCCAGCACCCACAATAGTATCAGAGCCATGCCGTCCCATTGAGGAAAACGTTTATGGTTCTGTCCGGCCGGATCTGAACTGCCCGATGGGTCCCTGTTCGAAGATCGATGCATCGTTCTTGTCGAGGTTCAGTTTCTGGTGGCGGGATCGCGTCTCGATCCGCTCTGCAAATCGTTGTAGCGTGGCCGTCGCTGAATAACTGTTCCCGCTGCCCTCGGAGTGCTACTTTGCCCGAGTGTGACTATCCATGTAGATCGCTCACTAAATGCTAGGAGTGCAGTATTGAGAGGACCTGAGTTGCCGCTGAAGGGAAACTGAAGATCCGTTTAAACCGGCAGGCTCATGCTGCCGGATGCCATCCTGTTCCATGAAGAGCGGACACATTGCGCTGAAAGCAGGCCCCCGCTACACTTACTGTCACCGAGCTTCTTTCTAGTTGCAGTTGCCGATGAAGGGGCCCAAATGCGTGCGGATCGCGGAGGTGTGCGTTGCGGTTGAGAAATCCCTGGCGCAGCCTGCGGATCAAGATCATCGCATGGTCTTTTGTACCCACTTCCATCATCCTCCTGGCCGCGGGGCTCGTGAGCTTTCATGCCTACCAGAGGGTGACCGAGGATCTGGTTCTCGGTCGCAACCAGGAGTTGGCGCGCCTCTCTACCGGCCAGTTGTCGGCGGACCTCACCGAGTATTCCGATCTGCTCACCGGATTGGCCAGAATGACCGACATGCGTGGCGACGACCCGGTAGTGCAGCGGGCGGCCCTTCATCGAGCGGCGAACCGCCTCGTGGTATTCGATGCAGGCGCGGTGATCATCAACCGATATGGCCGGGTGATCGCCGCGGAGCCCGCACGGCCGGAGATAGTGGACCAGAACTGGTCCAGCCGTCCCTACTACTGGCAGATGTTGCACTCCGAGGCTCCGATCTTCTCCGACGTGGTTGCCGATGGTCAGGGCGGCTCCGAGGTGATCGTCGTGGCGGTGCCGCTACTGGGGGATCAGGCAGAGTATCAGGGAACCCTGGTGGGCATGTTCAGGCTGGGCATCACCCCGGTCAGCTCTTTCTATGGGGGCATCATCAAGCTGCGGGTTGGGGAGGGCGGCAACACCTATCTGGTGGATGGTGCGGGGCGCGTGATCTACCACTCCAATACCGACCTCATCGGCAGCGACTTTTCGTGGAGAGACGTGGTGCGGCAGGTTGTGAGCCGGAAATCGGGCCAGAGCTTCACCACCGATGGAGAGGGCCGCCGAGTCGTGGCTAGCTTCGCGCCCGTGTCGGGCACCTCCTGGGGACTGGTCACCGAGGAGAGATGGGACGCCTTGATGGCTCCCAGCCAGGGTTATCGCCTCTTCCTGATGCTGCTCCTGGCGCTCGGCGTGGCTGTGCCGGCCCTCGTCGTGACAGTTGGCGTCCGGAGGGTGACGGGCCCGATCGCCGATCTCATCGTCGCTTCGCGGAGGGTGGCCGGGGGCGATTTTGGCCAGACCATCACCGTCACGACCGGGGACGACTTGGAGGAGCTGGCCAAGCAGTTCAATCTCATGTCGGCCCAGCTGAAGGAGTCCTATGCCAACCTTGAGCGAAAGGTGGCCGATCGCACGCGGGAGCTGGCCGCCCTCAACGCCATAGCGGCGGCGGTGAGTGGCTCCCTGGATCTGGATGAGATCCTCTCGGACGCCCTGGACAAGACCCTCCAGACCATGGAGATCGAAGCCGGTGGGATCTATCTTCTGGAGAAGCAGTCTCAGCTCAGGATCGTGGCCCATCGCGGGTTGAGCCCACGGTTCGTGGCTGCGATCGACGGATTGAGATTGGGCGATGGGTTCTGCGGTCACGTGGTGCAGACGGGTTCCTCTCTGGTGGTGGAGGACGCGTCTGGAGACCATCGGTTCCCCCCCACGGTATCGCCGAGCGAGGCCCACAGCTCCCTGGCTGCTGTACCACTCAGCTCTGGGGGGAAAACGTTGGGCGCTCTGTTCGTCGTTGCCAGGCATTCCAGGCAGTTCACATCCCAGGATGTCCAACTGCTCAGTTCCATCGGCAATCAAATCGGGGTGGCGGCGGAGAACGCCCGCCTCTACGAGCAGGCCCAGCAGCTGGCCGTGATTGAGGAGCGGAACCGCCTCGCACGCGACCTGCACGACTCCGTCACCCAGGCAGTGTATGGGGTCACCCTCTATGCCGAAGCTGCGGCCCGGCTGCTCTCCGCCGGGAAGACCGAGACGGTGATATCACATCTGCGAGAGCTGCGCTCCACGGCGCAGCAGGCGCTGAGGGAGATGCGTTCCCTCATTTTCGAGCTCCGGCCCCCGGATCTGGAGAAAGACGGATTGGTGGCGGCCCTGCAGGCTCGCCTGGAGTCCGTGGAGGGACGCACCGGACTGGAGACTGTCTTCAAGATTGATGGAAATGTGGTCTTGCCCATAGCGATTCAACAGGAGCTTTATCGGATCGCCCAGGAGGCGCTGAACAACGCCCTCCACCACGCTCAGGCTCGAACCGTCCGGCTGCATCTCAAGCAGGCAGGTGATCAGGTGGCGCTGGAGATCGCCGACGATGGTGTGGGGTTTGATCCCGCCAAGGCGAGCGAGCGCGGCGGGCTGGGGTTGAGAGGAATGGAGGAGCGGGTCGCCGGGCTGGGAGGCAGGCTGGCCGTAGAGAGCAAGCCGGGCGAGGGCACCACGGTCCGGGTGGAAGTGAGAACTCAGAGGAACTCGTAGGGACTCAGACTTCCTCAAGATTCATCACAGGGAGGTTCTACGGTGGGCAACGCGATTCGAGTGTTGATTGCTGACGACCACAGCATAGTTCGCAAGGGGATCCGGGCGCTGCTGGCGACTGAGCCGGACATAGAAGTTGTGGGGGAGGCGGGTGATGGACTGGAGGCCATCAGCCAGGATGAGCGGCTCCGGCCCGACGTCATCCTGATGGACATGGTGATGCCTCAGGTGGACGGGATCGAGGCAATCCGGCGGATCACGGCTCGCCGGCCGGGCGCCCGCATCCTGGTTCTCACCAGCTTTGCCGCCGATGAGAAGGTCTTCCCGGCTATCAAGGCGGGAGCGCTGGGGTACCTGCTGAAGGATTCCGGTCCTGAGGAGTTGGTGCAGGCCATCCACCAGGTGCACCAGGGGCAGCCTTCCCTCCACCCAACCATAGCCCGCAAGCTGCTGCAGGAGCTGTCGAGTCCGGCGACGAGAGCGGCGGCGCCGGATCCCCTGACGGAGCGGGAGTTGGAGGTGTTGCGGCTGGTGGCCAAAGGGGAGAGCAATCGGCAGATCGCCGAGGATATGGTGATCAGCGAGGCAACGGTGCGTACCCACGTCAGCAACATCCTGGGCAAGCTACACCTGGCCAGCCGCACCGAGGCCGCCCTCTATGCGCTGCGGGAGGGGATAGCCACCCTGGAGAACATCAGCGAGTAGCGCGACACACCCCGGACCCCAGAGGACACCCTGGAAGCTCGGGGTGTGTCCTTACCAGATGGTGGCGAGGCGAGCCTTGAGGTGACAAAGGGAACGACGGGCTCTATCGATGCAGGCTCACGGTACAGGCAAAGGAACTTACTCGATCGGTTGGGACTGCAGAATGTCCAGGAACTCGCGAGGGCTCACTATGGCCACCTTCTGATAGTGACCGAGTCTCTGGAGCTTGGCGTCGCCGGTGACCAGGTAGTCGGCGCCGGCCGAGATGGCGGTGGCCAGGATTAGGTCGTCTTCGGGGTGGGTGGCCACGCCATGGACCTCATGGCTCATGAGGGTGCAGGGGGTCTCGTGCTCCAGCAGATCGCGCAGGCGGGCTATGTCAGCTGAGCTGATGTGGTACTTGCGCCTGATCCGGTCCCGACCGAGGGTGGTCAGGACCTCGGCGATAATGACGGAGCTGGTGGCGAGAGTAAACTGCTGCGCTCGGGCGGCCTCCAGGACGCGGTTTGGGACCCCCCGCGGCTCAAGGATCGCCGAGACGATGGTGTTGGTATCGAGCACGGCAACGATCATCAGTCGTGTCTAAGACGCCTTCCGCTCTCGTTTCTCCCTTCGCATGGCGGCGATCTCCTCGGCGACGTCCCGCTCCACCTCCTCGGGCGCCTTGTCGAGGTTGCGACTCCGGATCTCGTCGACCACCTGGAATCGCTCCTCCCGCTCCCGATCCAGACGGGTCCAGCGCTCGAAGTCGGCCAGGGATACGATGGCCACGACGGGGATCCCACCCTTGTCCACGATGATGCGGGCCTGGCGGTTGTATACCTGCCTCATGAGCTGGCCGAGCTTCTGTCGGGCCTCGGCGGCTGGAACTGTCTGAGTCATGATCTCCTTGCCCACCACCCTATCTCCTCTCGGTGAGTTTTGTACAATATACATTAAGACTGCTCAAGAGTCAACTCGGAGCCGATTCGGTGGATCAGGACTTTTCACCGGCCGGTGAAT
>JAJYNT010000249.1 GCA_021786215.1 Chloroflexota bacterium
GTCGGGGCATCGGCAAAGGCGCGAGCAGGAAGGAGCAGGCAGGCAAACACTGTGACGAAGCCGATCACCAAGAGGCCGGCTCGGGCCCGGACGTGGGGTGCCGTGACGACCGATTTCCTCTCCCCGTCACCGCTTCCGGAGCGTACGGGGTATGCAGGCCGGTCTCCCAGCATCTTCTCGGTGTCCATTGGCCGTTGCGTTGCCTCCAATCCTCAATCTCGCGGACAGAGCCTGATCGCGTCGCAGCAGTGAATGCGGCGCTCGGCCATGCGCGTGGGTTGCGCTCGCGCGACACTCTCGGCGAACCAGATTGGCGGTGTGAGAGCTTAGTGCGTTACAGTTTCCTCCAAGATGAAGAACGGTGCAAGCCGAGAAAAGTCACGCCACAGCGGGCATGAACATCCCCCCCTGGCACGTTCACGGGGGTGTCCCCCAAGTTCAGTTTCCCGTGCAAGGATCAGTAAGGTCAATGAAGTCGGTGCCAGACGATCTCACAGCCGGCCGATCACGCGGACCAGGAGCCGTAAGAGATCGTAGAGCAGAGGGGATAGGAGCATCCCCAGCACAAGAAGCACCAGGGACAGAGTTTCGCCCCGTGCCCTCCTGGTCTCCGCCCTTTCCTCGGCGGGAGATCTCCGCTGAATGGACAAGTTGAGACTACCTCCTGTTTCCTGTCGCCCTCAGATCTGTCGACCGTGACCCTCGGCCCCTACCTGCTCCCGCAGTGCCAGCATCGCCCTGTACAGCAGTTGCTTCACGGCACCCTCGCTCCTCCCCATGACCTCCCCTATCTCCTTGTTGCGCAACCGTCTCCAAAACCTGAGCACCACGGCCTGCCGCTGATTCTCCGGCAGCGCGGCAACCGCCTCCTCGAGCTGTCTTGCCCTTTCCGACCGCAGGACCATCTCTTCCGGCACCGGTTCGGAGGATCTCACCCCATCGGCTTCCTCAAGACCCACCTGCGGCAATAGCCGCCGGTGGCGGTCGATGGCGACGTTCGAGGCTATTCGATAGAGCCAGGAGGAGAAGGCCATGCCCCGATGCCGGTAGCTACCTATGTGCTCGAAAGCGCGCCGGAAGGTCTCCGCGGCAACGTCCTCGGCCTCGTGATGGCTCCCGGTGCGGTGGTAGGCAAAGAAGTAGACCCTGCCGAAGTAGAGGTTGTAGAGAGATGCGAATGCCTCGGGGGTGGCCTTTGCTCTCTCCACCACGTCGATCTCACTCGCGTAGTCCAGTTCTAAGACAGCCATGCTCTCCTCACCGCGCGGCGATCTGCAGGGTATAGTCGGAAGCCGCGCCCTCGGAACCGACCTCTATCACGTAGTCCTGGTTCTGTGGAAGCACCCCGGCCCAGCTGGTCGTCCGTGCCATGTCTGGCACCAGGTAGACGCCATCGTCCAGACCGTAGATCGCTAGAAGCGGTCCCCTGCCGGGTGACGCGACGCTAACCGCTACTTGCTGCCCTGCCACTCCGGGCAGGAGATACAGAACCTTCTGGCCGGGCTTCACCCTTCCGGTTACTGTCGTCGGTTGACCTCCTGTCGGGATCTGAAGCGTAGCGGGAATGGTAATGTCGAGCCGGTACTCGGCAGCACTTCCCCGAGCGGTGACCCTGATCCTGTAGTCCTGCGTCGCAGGCAGCTTGCCTTGCCAGTGCCTCCCTTTCCCGTTCGATATCAACTCATCGCCGGTGGTCCGGCCCACGATGCTGAGGGTGATCTGGCCCTCCGTCGTTGTCGTGCCCACGATCATGGTCTGTCCCGCAAAGGCCCAGAGCACGAAGTCCTGGCTGTCACCCTCCTGGATGGTGCGCTGGAAGGAGACCGAGGTCGTGTTCCGCTCGAACAGGACCCTCTGAGCAGGGCCCTTAACTACCGCGCGGAGCAGCACCGTCGACGACGAGGTTGCCGCGGTTCTTCCATCCTGGGTTGTTATCACGGCCCTCTCGGCCTTCCAAACAATCCCGGGTTTCGGATCTCCCAGGATGACTATTCTCTGCGTCGACTTCGAGTTGGGCGCGGAGCAGAGGTAGCTGATGCGCTTGCCGTCGACCACGCCCGTGGCGCCCGTCGCGAGGTTGCAGATCGAGCCGTCGTCCAGCTGGAGCAGCCAGGGTTTGGAGGTCCTCCGCACGATGAGGTTCGGCGCCGGCAGGGGGTCGGTCAGCTTGACTACGATGCCCTTCTGGCCGGTCAAAGGATTGGGGGTGCACACGACCTTCCCGTTTCCAAGGTCGAAGCACGGGTCGAGGGTCTGGTTATCCACGTTGCAGCGCCAGGCGTCGGGGCTGAGGACGGCGACGGAGTTGGTCCAGCAGGAGCCATCCCGAGCGTCGCCACCCGGGTCCAGGGGGTAGTAGACAATGACTTTCGTGGGGGCAGAAATGGCGGGTGAAAGAGCAGCCTTGTCCGCGGCAGCCGGCGTCGGGACCCGGATTGGGGTTGCAAAGGGTTGGGCCGCAGGGAGGGGTGGCTCCTTCGGGCTCGTTTCCCAGGAACAAGCCGAGGCCAGCGCCATTACCGAGAGAGCCAGCATCCATGTCAGTGTTCCCCGTGCCACACCGGGGCCCCTACCGCTCATCTGCTCTGCATCCTTCCGTTGCACGATCCCTTGCCTTCGACCCGTTTATAGCCCCCTTAGCGCCGTCCCGCATCGACGGAAACAGCTATCCACGTCGCCTGTCCAGATAACTGATTGCAGTTACGTCCTACCACATTGAGTAGCCGGAAATGCCCCATTCTCGGGATGTAGCGGAAAGCCCGACTGTGCATGATGAGATGCCTATCCACGTCCCTTGATCGGCCCGTATATAATGCGGGGGGGCGGCAATGGAGTCAGGAGTGTAGCGATGAGGCCGATAACGGTCCTGCTTGCCGAAGACCATGACATCGTTCGGGAAGGGACCCGCCAGCTTCTGGAGAAGGCTCGGGATCTTGACGTCATCGGAGAGGCGGGGGACGGGGAATCGGCCGTGCAGCTGGCGGGGGCCCTCCAGCCTGACGTGCTGGTGATGGATGTGCGGATGCCGAAGCTGAATGGCCAGGAGGCAACCAGGAGGATCAAGGCCGACCATCCCGAGATTCGGGTGCTCATTCTCTCGGCCTACGAGGACGACCAGTACGTCTTCCCCCTCCTGGAGGCCGGCGCCGATGGCTACCTGCTGAAGACCGCCAAGGGGCACGAGCTGGTGGGGGCGATCCGTGCCGTCCACGCCGGCAGGAAGGTGCTCGCTCCTAGCATCACCGACAAGGTCATCAGCCGCCTGGCCAATGGTCCCCGAGGCCATCGTCCAGACGAGATGATGGAGGCTCTGACGGAGCGCGAGCTGGAGGTGCTGCAGGCCGTAGCCGGTGGAAAGAGCAACAAGGAGATCGCCGAGCAACTCTTCCTCAGCACGAACACCGTCCAGGTGCACCTGCGGAACATCTTCGGCAAGCTGGGAGTGGGCAGCCGGACCGAGGCGGTCACTCAGGCCCTGAGGCAGGGCTTGATTTCGCTGCGGAAGAAGCAGGAGACGTGAGGAATCTCTCCCTCCGATCCCGCATAGCCCTGGCAACCCTCCTGCCCCTCGCCGTCTTCGGCCTGCTCGCTGGGGTCGTCGGCGTCTACGCGCTCCGCCGGATCCCGGAGCAGCTCGCCCTGGACCGGCAGACAGTCCTCGTCCAGGTGGCGGCGGCGGGAGTGGCCGAGAGCCTCCGTGGGCAGATCCACCTGCTGGACATGACCGCCGCGGAGCTGGAGGAGTATGCCGGCAACGTGGCCATGGAGCAGCAGCTCCTCCGTGGCAGGGCGTTGGTGCTGCAAGGCTTCAATGGGGGAGCGGCGCTCCTGGATGCGGACGGAAATGTCATCGCGGCCACAGCTTCAGGCCGGTCGATGGTGGGTTCGAACTACGCCGGGCGCAACTACTTCCAGCAGGTCAGAGCGACCGGCGCGCCGGGCTTCTCCAACGTCTTTCAGGACCCCTCCACGGGGAAGCTGGCGGTCGTGATCGCCGTGCCGGTCGGGCAGGGGGATTCCGCGGGAGTTCTGCTGGGTGAGTTCACCCTCAGCAATCTCAACTGGGCCCGAGACTTGAACCTGCTGCGCACAGCCCCGGGTGGCAAGGGCTACATCATCGATAGCGCCAGTACCATCATCTATCACCCCGATGCGGCCAGGATCGGTCAAAGCGTCCAGTCCGATCCCAGGTTGTGGCAACTGGTGATGGCCGGACAGCCAGGGAGCATGCTGTATCAGCCCCCGGGGGCGGCTCAGCCGCTGGTGGTGAGCTACGCCCCGATCCCGGGGGCGGAATGGGGTCTTATCACCGAGCAGTCCTGGGGCGCCGTCGTGGCCTCGATCGTACCATATCAGGGCGTCGTGCTCGGACTCATGGGACTTGGAGTCGCGCTCGCCCTGATTGCTCTCTTCTTCAGCGTCGGCAGGGTCACGCGCCCGCTGGGCTCCCTGGTTGCTTCCGCCCGCCGAGTGGCCGAGGGCAAGCCCTACGAGACTATCCCGCTGGAGGGGCCGCCGGATCTCAAGGTGCTGATCCAGGTTGTCAATGGCATGGTGGAGCACCTCCTGAAGCAGCAGACGGCGCTGCGCGACTACGCGGTCCGCGTGCTCCACGGACAGGAAGAGGAAAGGCTCCGGCTCTCCCACGATCTGCACGACGAGACGGTGCAGGAACTCGTCGGTCTCACCCAGCGCATCGACCTCTGCGCGGCTGCTCTTGGAAGTGACCCAAAGGACGCCCGGCGAAGGCTAGTAGAGATAAGGGCCATGGCTGAGAGAACCCTCGACGGGGTGAGGCGGCTGAGTCACAACCTTCGTCCGTCGACGCTGGAGGACCTGGGGCTTGCCGCCGCGCTCCAGGCGCTTGCAGCAGAGTTGGGCGAGGAGATGCCAAACGCTCGCATCCTTTGTGAGGTGGTTGGGCAGGAAGTTCGGCTCCAGCCGGAGCTGGAGCTGACGACCTTCCGCATCGCCCAGGAAGCGCTGAGGAATGTCCGGAAGCACGCGCGATCGGCCACGAGGGTCGACATCGCCCTCATTTACGAGGAGTGGGGGCTGATGCTGATGGTCGAGGACGATGGAGGCGGGTTCGAGATGGCCGGCACCGAGAGCCTCATTCGTGACGGGCACCTCGGCCTGGCCGGAATGATCGAACGGGCGCAGCTT
>JAJYNT010000417.1 GCA_021786215.1 Chloroflexota bacterium
GCCGGTCAAACCCGTTGGTGGCTGCCCGTAGGTAGGTATCCAGTAGAGGTGAGGGTAGCGCTCGTCGATCTGATAGCCTGCCCAGAATACCGCGTGGAGCAACGTGGTTGCCACCTGGCAGATCCCGCCCCCCACGGAGGGAACGGTCTCCATATCCCCATCGTTGACAGTAATCCCGAAGCCGATCTGAAAACCGGCCTTCAACGTCGTGGGGCCCAACTCATTGTTGAAGGAGAAGACTTCTCCCGGCCTCACCACGATACCATTCAGCCGCGAGGCCGCTAGCTTGATATTGTGCACCTTTTCAGGCACGCCGGTGATGTGGGTCTGCCCATATTGGATCCGCTCTTTTATGCCCAGAGTCGATGGATCGATTGAGTCCCCTATTGCCTTCGCCACTGCCACAGGGAGAGAAACCGTCCGCTGATCACCTTTCAGCGCCTCGGCAATCAACGAGGCCGTCTTCGCCCTGTCCAGCGTACGTCCGTCCTGTCCCGGGGTCAGAACCTTGATCTTCCCACCGTTCCAGTTCAAACGAGCGTCAATCGGGGGCTGATCGATTTCGCCACCTATCCGATCGACGAGACTCTTCAGTGCCGCATCGTTCAACGTGACGGTGGCGACCCCGCTGCCACCGTGCGACCCCACCGAAATCAGGGGCGCGATCTCCTTCGGGGTAATGGTCCATCGGCGCCCCCCAAATTCCAGGTCAAGAGGCCCTGAGAGCATCTTCGCGACCTGATCCCTGGCCGCCTGAAAATCCTGCTCGGTCCTCTTCGGTTGCGTTTGAGTCACCGGAAGGTCAACCGTTCCGGTGCCGGCCGTGGCCGCCTTTTCAATCAGCCCTGCAGTAGCGGCCACGTCCAGCTTTCTACCCACCACAGCTGGAGACACCTTGACGGAAAGATCGCTCCCGATCACCAGATCCGCATCCTTGACAGGGCGGTCGATCTGCTGCGCCAATTGAGCGACATACGCCTGCAGCTTCGGCTGATCTGTCCCGATGCCGGGCGATCCGATAGCGTATCCTCTAGCCAGGGCACCGATCTCCGCCGTGAGCCTCTCCCCCCAATTGCCCGTCCGACCCACGGCGAAGGCGGCATCAACCGCGGAAGAGGCATCGTAGACCGCACCGACATCGGAGGCCCGCACCTGCCACTGGGCATCTGGCCCACGCAGAAGCAGCTGTTGGCTGGATCTCTGTGCGTACAGGGGACGCAGTGTCGCGAGAGCCCTATCCCTGGACATACCCCCCAGATTCATTTCTCCCACCCTAACACCAGGGAAAATGGCATTTGCGTAGGCTAGCTGGTACCCAACCACCACAACCACGCACATAAGTACGGCGCCGGCACCCGCCAACACTCTACTGCGCACGGAAACAGACAGACCCCTATTGCTTCGGTGCGCGGCTCTCTCTTGGCCGGGGCCCGCTATCTCTACCTCGGTCACTCTTCCCATTTGGAGATCTTCCTCTCACCTGGATGTCCTCGCTGTGGGGCGCGATTCCGCCTTGAGGACTGGGGGTTTGATTGTCCTAGATGGTCCGCGATCTGTCAACCAAGTGAATGGCATGTGAAAATGGTATCCTATAGTAATAATGCCCCCACGATCCACAGTTGGACATAGAAAGGCGTGGCATGGCCAACAGCAAGGTAGTTTTCCGCACCGGCATGCTGCTGGGTGTCGCCGCGGGCGCCCTCTGGGTGGTCGCCGGCCGAAAATGGCTGAACAGTGAATCCGAACTTCTGGACTGGGACAGGGTGCAGGAGATCGCCATCCGAACATGCGGCAAAGCTCCACTCCAACCACCATGGAGTTCCAGAAAGCTGCGCACAGACTACGAGAATATGGTTCGGCAGGTGGAGGAACCGATCGCTAATTACACTCGGACCTCACTACCATCGTCGGGGACTGCAGTGTCGGTGATGGGCCGGAAAGAGTGGATCGAGGCTAACGTGGCCGGGTTTCGACGGCTCTTCGAACCAGTGGAGGAGATGTACCACGAGTTGGGCCGGCAGACAGCGGTGATCGTGCCGGGTCTGGCCCAATTGAGTCAATTGGCTGTGAGTAGCCAGATCGGACTGCTGCTTGGATATCTCTCCAAGCGCGTTCTGGGTCAGTACGACATGAGTGTCCTTGGGCGGGAGCCCATGTCGGGTGGGAAGCTCTACTTTGTGCAACAGAACATAGAAGGCATCGAAGCGCAGTTGGGACTTCCAACCGACGAGTTCCGCTCATGGATCGTCCTGCACGAGTCAACTCACGCTCACGAATTCGAGGTCTTCCCCTGGCTGCGAGACTACATGAACCACACCCTGCACGCCTATCTCGACTCAGTTCTCCAGGAGGTCCGCAGGTCCTCCGGTAGCCCCGCTGGCCCTGCGGTGATAGCCCGCATCGTCGACAACCTTCGATCGGGGCGGAGCATCCTGGAATCGGTGATGAGCACGCGACAGCAGCGGCATATGGGCCAGCTTCAGGCTCTCATGTGCCTGCTGGAGGGGTACAGCAACCACGTCATGAACGAGGTGGGGCGAGTCATCATGCCTCACTTCGACAGGATACGGGAACGCGTGGAATCCAGATCCAGGGAAAGGAGTCAAACAGAACAGCTCTTCCTGAAACTCACCGGGCTCTCGATGAAGATGGAGCAGTACCGGCTCGGCGAGCTCTTTGTGGATCGAGTGGTGAAGGCCAGGGGCATCGAGTTTGTCAATCGGGCCTACGACGGGCCGGAGAACCTACCAACCATGGACGAAATCCTGCATCCGGATCGCTGGGTCGCACGGATGGAGAGCGCCGCCTAGAAAGCTCCTCTGCCATGAACATCATGCGCTACACGGTGATAGATAATCGTGGGACGGTCAGCTTCGTCGCTCCATGCGACGACCTGATGCCACTGGTGGCGGCCTGCGCCCGTGACCCTCGCAGCCTCGAGGATCTGCTCACTCTGGCCGATGACTACGCAAGCGGAATGAAAGAAAGGGTGCTCTGCAGCCTTGCGGTCTTCGACGAGCAGAACACCCAGGAGAATCTCGATTCTTTCCACAAGGCACTGGAGGTCTGCCGCCCACCCGAACTGCCGGCCTTCCGCGTGCTGGATGACCGAACCCGCGAAGCCAGCTTGACCCCGGTTCACGCTGGGGCGGTAATCTTCAATCTACGAGCCAAGAGGATCGTCCAGATCCAGAACAGTTTCGCGGAGATCAAGCGGAAAGACAGAGCACGTGCGGCCAAACCTGCTAGGCCCGAGCGGCGGCTCATCAGATATGAGTTGCCGGACTACTGGTCGCTGGTGCCGGAAGCCTAGCCGCGTGGTCGCCCAGCCGCGGAACGGCGCATCATGGCAATGGGCTCGCCTGAAGCCGCAGGAAGTCGCCGATCCCACCGGCGATGCCCCTCGCGATAGCCTCACGAATGCTGGGATCGGAGAGCAGCATCGACTCGTGAGGATTGGTCAGAAACATGCTCTCCACCAGAACACTAGGAGCGGGACCCCTCAGACTGAAGAAATGGCCGTAGGGCTTGCCGGCAGCCAGATCCTCCTTCACGCCACGATCCGGAAGATCGTAGCCGGCGGCTGCCACCTCGCCAAGGAGCCGGTCTTGTATGCTCTGGGCAAGAAGCCTGCTCTCCGGTCCATGGTTTTCGCGGTTGTAATAGCACTCCGCACCCCGAACCCAAGGATTGTTGAATCCGTTGAAGTGGATGGACACGTACACTCTCGTATTCCCCACCGCGGCGATTCTGGCCTGCTGCTCAAGCCGAGTCCTGTCCGTCGGGTTCGGATTCGAGAGGGCCGTAAGCGGCAGATCATCTTGACGACTGAGGGCCACGGTCAGCCCCTGCTCCTCAAGCAGAGCTCTTACTCGCTGCGCCACGGCCAGGGTCACCTCGTACTCCTTCAACCCACCACCCACAGCGCCCACATCCACCCTGCTGTGGCCGGGATCCAATCCCACGTCCGCTGAGAAACCGCTGGGGTCTGGACCCGGACTGTCTGCCCAGGCATAGACGGGCGATGCCGAAAACAGCAGGGCTAGCCCGGCAATCAGCAACGTTAGCTTGATCATGTTACCTCCAGCCAGGTACATCATAATCCACGAAGTACATTTCAGGAAAGCCTGGAACTGTCGCGTTTCTTCAGCGCGCTGACGCCACACAGAGAATCCACATGCTATAATTAAGTAGAGCTTCGTGTTAGTTGCACTGCTAGGAGGTAAGAAAGTGCCAAAAAACATCGAATGGCTCGGACACGACGTATTCAAGATCTCCAGCGGCCCGACGGTAATCTACACCGACCCCTTTCGGCTGCAGGAAGGAGCCGACAAGGCCGACATCATTCTGATCACCCACGACCACTACGACCACTGCTCGCCCGACGATGTGGCCAAGATCGTAAAACCCGACACCACGATCGTCGCACCCCAGTCTTCGGCGGACAAACTGAAAAGGAAGGTGGAAGTGGTACGACCCGGGAGCAGGCTGGAGCTAGGGGAAATAGCGATCGAGGTCACCTGGGCATACAATCTCAACAAGTTCCGGAGCCCGGGCCAGCCCTTCCATCCAAAGGGGACCGACTTCGTGGGATATATCTTCGCGATCGATGGGGAGCGCATCTACCTCGCGGGAGACACCGACCTTATCCCAGAGATGAGGGATATCGACGTGGACATCGCGCTTATCCCCGTCAGTGGGACCTACGTGATGACCGCCGACGAGGCCATAGAAGCTGCCAATAGCGCGATAAGGGCGAAGACCTTCATTCCGATGCACTACAACTCTATCGTCGGCACGGACGACGACGCGAGGAAATTCGCTGCCGGGGTTAAGAACGCCCAGGTGGAACTGCTGCCCCAATCCTAGACGCCATCCGTCCGGGGGATGGGTTTTCTGCCCATCCCCCACTGTCGCTCGCTACAGCCTGAACCCAGCCTGCTCTTTGGCCGGCTCCTGAGTCTCCAGCAGCGAATCCACCGTCTCGAAAATCTTCTTGGCCGCGGCGCACACGGCGTCCACGTCCCGGGATTCGTCAGGGCTGTGGCCGATGTAAGCCACCAGGATATCCTTGGCGATGTCTACCTTCTTCTCGTTGGTCGCCTTCATGCCTCACCTCACGCTGGTTCTGGATATCGCAGGAGATTGTAT
>JAJYNT010000208.1 GCA_021786215.1 Chloroflexota bacterium
TGGACGGGTACCTGGGCGATGCCTATCTCCGGCGCCAAGGGATGGCCCGTGATGGCCTCGGCTGCCCTGTTGAAGAGGGTCGGCTGTGGGCGGTCCGGCGCGGAGTAGAGGATTATGCCGACGGGAGCGGTGTCGATGAGCACCCGCAGCCGGTTCCGCTCCATCTGCGCATCCTCCAGGAGCCGTTCCCGGTGGATGGCAAGCGCGGCCCGCTCGGCCACCACCTCCACGAGCCGCTCCTCCTCCGGTGTGAACTCCCTCTGCACCAGGAAGTTTACCTCCACCACCCCGATAACCTCCTTTCCAATCCGCATCGGTGCTCCCAGCATGCCCCTGATCCGATTGTCCGTGATGCAGGGGCTCCAGATGGCTGGCTCGGCCTGGGCATCTCGCACCCAGAACAGGGCGTTGCGGGCGGCCGCTTGCCCTGCGAGCCCCTCTCCCATCCTCACACGGAGGCCGACATACTCTCGGGGGATGCCCACCGCCTGCCGGAGCACCAGCTCCTGCCGAGTCTCGTCGAGAAGAAAGATGGCTCCGGCGTTGGCGTCCAGGATGGCCACCATCCGCTCCAGGATGCTCTGGAGCAACTGCTCCAGCCCCAGGCGGCCCAAGCTCGGGTCCGTCACCCGCTGCAGTGCCTCCAGCTCACGGGTTCTCTCTTGCTCTCGCCTGTACAGCCCCACGTACTCGGAGAGCTGACCGAACAGCGTCACGGAGAAGGCAGCGATCCAGAGAACCCGCTGCAGGTACCACCATGGGTCGTAGCGTTTGCCGCCGATGACCGCCGAGAAGACGGCGAAGGCGATTATCGACTGAGTGATGGCGAGGTAGCCGAAGAGGGAATCGCCGGTCTGCCGGTAACGGCGAGCCGAGAGCAGGGCGCCTGCCGCGAACGCCGCCGTGATGCCGTAGAGCCAACCGACCTGAGGAGTGGTGAAAGTCCCACCAACCACCAGCGGGGGCATAGACTGCTCGAATGCCACGACCAAGCCGGACATCGTGGCGATAGCCGCCATCGAGGCTATCGCCAGCCAGAACCACCAGCGCTCTCCGCGTGCTCCGGCTCGAGGCCAGGGGGCGAGGACTGCCGCCAGAAGAAAGAGGGCCAGGGCGCTGAACTTGAGGCTAAAGAGCCAGCCCGACGTATTGGGGAGTTGGGCGATGAGGCCTCGATCGCCGGGTAGAAGGCCCGGCCAGGAGAGGACGTAGAAGATGGCAAGAATGGCATATGCGCCGAAGGCGATGCCTATCCAGAAGTCGGCGGACCCGCGCAGCACCTGGTAGCGCCCGAAGGCGAGGAAGGCGACGCTCACGGCTGCCAGCGCGGCAAAACCGTCTGCCAGCGGCACGTACCAGGTGAGGACCGCAACGACCGGCCCCCGGCCCCAGAGGAGGAAGAGGATCCCGAAAAGCACCGCCAGGCCGACGGTGATCCCGATGAACCACCGCAGCAACGAGTCACCGCGTTGTCGGGCATCGGTGCGTCTCACAGCATGGCCCTAGTGCGGATTTAGTCGACTCTGTTTTATCAACTACTCTTTGCAATCGATATGCCACCCTGGCCCCGCCCGGTCGCCCGCGCCCTGAGACCATCTCGATGCCGCGTGCGGCGCCTTTGCCTGGTTTGCCGGAGGGAGCAGGACAAAAAGGGCCGCCCGACGGGAACGGATCGGGCGGCACCTCAGGAGGGGATGAATGGAGCTAGGCTGCCTGCGGCCTGTCCAGCTCGTCTATCATCCGGTGATAGCGCTCGTGCACGCCGGGGCCGATCCGCTCCGACTCGATCCGGTCGAACTCGACGATCAACCGCTGCTGTTCCGGATCGGACAGGACCTGGTTCGCCATCGGGAAGAGAATGTTATCTTCCTTCTGGATGTGCTGGGCCAGGAGGGATGCATACGCCCTGGCGTTCTCCGCGAGGGGCTTACGGGCCGGCTGCTCGCCCCGCTTGTAAGCCTCCAGCGCTTCGCCCATAGCCCTGATGTAGCCTCGTCCCTCCTCGTGCTCCGCGAGCATCACCCCGATGGGTCCACGCTCCACCGGGACCCCCGCAGTGGCCATGGCGGGGAAGAGGGCCGTCTCCTCCTTGCCGTGGTGGCAGCGGTCGGCGAAGTTTCGGAGGAAGTCCAGGGAATCCTCGAAAATCTGTGCCGGCACCGGTTCCCCGGCGTCCAAACGATCCGCCGCCCTCTCCAACACCCTCAACACCCGTTCCACGGCGCGGTGCTCGTTCATCAACACTTCGCTTGCTTTCATCTCCCACCTCCTGGAGCGATAATTTCGCTCGATTTCGTCATCAATAACTGTAGCAGAGCGGAGGGGTCGCCGCTGCGACTTAAGTCACACCTGGGGAAAGTTGTTGACCCTCTGTTGTTGGCCGGCATCGGCGGAGCCGTGAGAAGCTGAGGCATTGGACTAGGCGCCTCGCGGTCGCTTCTTGAGAACAGGCCCCCTCGGGCTCCATAGGAACTCAGTGGTGGAGGCCAACCCATTGACCCACGCATCACTTGATGGTATCGTAAGTCCGGTGTTGATAATATCAGGCCAGATAATCAATTGGAGGTGCAAGATGGGGGCGTCAACATTGCGAATGCCCGACGACCTGCACGAACGGCTGAACGCGTGGGCGAGGGAGGAGGGCCGCTCATTTAATGAATTGGCGGTGGGGATACTGGAACGGGAACTTCGCCGCCGGCAACGACGGACTACGATCGACAAGATGATCGAGTTCGGAGACACGTTGGCCTCCAAGTATGGACAGTTCCCCGATTCCACGGAGGAGATTAGAGCCATTAGAGAGGAGCGGGCGGCCCGTGACTGACTGTGTTTGCCTGGATGCGAACGTTTTAATCAAGGCGTTCATCCCCGAGGAGGGTCGGGATCGGGCGGTCATGCTGCTCAAGTGGGTGCGCGATTCGGAAGCGGAGATCGTCGCCCCAGCGTTTATGCAGGCGGAGGTGCTTTCCTCAATCAGGCGCAAGGTCGCTCATCGGCAGATCACCGCTGAAGAGGGGGAGCAGGCGGCCAGGCTGGTGCTCTCGCTCGAGGTGCGGGAGGTGTCGGGAACGAGGATGTACGAACGAGCGTGGGAGCTTTCCGGTCAGCTGGGGATGGTCACGATCTACGATGCCGTTTACCTGGCGGTAGCTGAGGCACAGAACGCCGAGTTCTGGACCGCGGACCGGAAGCTCTATGACCAAGCCAAGGTGTTTTCATGGGAATGGCCCGGCCCCAAGTTACTGTAGGAAGATCTCGGCAAGAGTCACCTCACCGGGGAGATTTGGTAATCGTGTTCGGCCTCAACATCATGTCGACCAATTGTCGGCTGCGCTGTTCTGCTTGTGATTTAACCCGTCGGTTGTAGATGGATGGTGGGGTTTGGCTGTTGGTGGTCTGGCGTGGCACCATTGAGCCATTATGATGCATCCCGACACCATCCAACGACTACGTGAGTTCCGAAACGAGTTGTACATGTTGTTTGGCAAGCGCGCTGACGCCCTCTTTGAGCTGTGTGACGCCGCGATAACCGCCGGGCTCAGCCCTTCGACGGCCTATCTCAGCCTGGAAGCCGTCCATCGTCGTGGCTGGGGCAGCCTGTATGCTGCTCTGGCCAAGGGGCAGATCGACACGGAGCTTCTCCGGTCCCTGCTCTCTAGCCATCGCTTGGAGGGCGGACAGCCCATCTACGCCGTCGACACGAGCGCCTGGCCACGATGTGCCGCCGAAACCAGCCCTGAGCGTGCTTTCTACCACCACTCTTCCCGCCACATGAAGGGCAAGCCCGTTGTGGCGGGCTGGGCCTACCAATTGATCGCCCAGGTGAGCTTTGAGCGAGACAGTTGGACGGCGCCATTGGACGCGCAACGGGTCCACCCGAGGGAGGACACCGAGGCCGTCGCCGTCCGGCAGATCAAGGCCCTGCTGACTTGCCTGCCTGCCCAGGAGGGCGTTCCTCTGTTCCTCTTCGATACCGGTTACAACTCGGTAGCCTTGGCGGAGGGCTTGAAGGACACGCCGGTGGCGATCCTGGTGCGGCTGCGTTGTGGCCGCTGTTTCTACGGCGATCCCCCTGCCTTGACTCGAACGGGTCGGACGGGCCGTCCTTTCAGACACGGCGCCAAGATGGCCTTCAAGGACCCCACGACCTGGCCCGAACCGACCGAGGAACACACCGAGCAGGACGGACAGTACGGTACGGTGCGAGTGCGAGCCTGGTCCGGCCTGCACGCCGTGCC
This sequence comes from Chloroflexota bacterium, assembly GCA_021786215.1. The sequence goes on from JAJYNT010000208.1 coordinate 4,239, forward strand.
TCGGGACCATCCGACCAAAGGGACCCTTGGCCCCCGTCCGTCCCCTGGTGCGAGGGACCGTGATCCTGGTCGAGGTAACCCGTCTGCCCGGCTGGACGCGCAAGCGCCAGTCGCTCTGGCTGTTCTACTACGGGAAGGATAGTCCTAACCTGGCCGTTCTCTGGCGAGCCTACGTCCACCGGTTCGACGTGGAGCACACCATCCGCTTCTTCAAGCAGACCTTGAACTGGACGATGCCGCGAGTTCGCTATCCAGAGCAGGCCGACCGCTGGAGCTGGCTGCTCCTGGCGGCCTATACGCAACTCCGCCTGGCTCGCTCCTGTGTTGCCGATCGGCGACTGCCGTGGGAACGTCGGCTCGAACCCGATAAGCTGACCCCCTACCGGGTCCGTCGGGGTTTCCGTCGCTTCGGGTGGCGCTCGGCACTCCAGCGAATGCGCCAAGACCCTGCGGTCGCTCTCCGGGACGTCCCAAGGGTCGCCGATCGGGACGAGCGACGCGCTATCCGGCCCTGAAGAAGGCTGCCTGAAGGAAACAACACCATAGCTCTAACCGATCCCTGGCAGATTTCGCGCTGTCGGTTGTTGATCCATGGTTAAATCACAAGACTTTGTCCCGCACGGAAAAGGACTCTTGCGTTACACACGTACGCTAATACGAAAAGATGCACCCCATTCCAACTGACGAAGTAGAAGACCTGTGTCTCGAAATATGCAAAGACGCCACAAGTCTTCTGGATCTTGTGGCGTCGCAGATTACTCCAGCTAACTTCGAGCGCAGTCCAGCTATCCGCCAGAACCTACAACAACATTCCCCTATACGTCCAGGTTCCGGACGTCCTTGGCGTGGGTCTGGATGAACCGTTTCCGCGGGGGTACCGCGTCGCCCATCAGCATGT
>JAJYNT010000175.1 GCA_021786215.1 Chloroflexota bacterium
AGAAAGTCGTAGAAGGGCTGCACCATGGGCGGCCCATATCGCCCTTGAAGCCTCGCGGTCAGCTTGCGGTCGATACCGAACAGGAACCCCCCGACCAGCGGTCCCAGGACGATGGTTGCGATTACCGTCAGGAGATCGTTTGTCATCATTGCATCACCACCCCTACCAGGGCGACCAGCAGCAGGATCGCCACCGTGTTCGCCCAGATGTTCAGACTTTTCTCCCCCAACGCTTTCTCGAAATAGTAGTTGCCGGTGACGACCGCCTCCGGCTCATCCTGCAGCGAGCGGAACTGCACCAGGGAGCCTTCGCTCGCCTGCTCGCCGCACATGTAGGCCGGTCGCACCTGCTCGTCCTTCACCTGGACGAAGAAGTAGGCAGGGATCACGACCACCAGCAGCACCAGGAACAGGGGCCACACGGTGATGAAACCAACCCCGGTGCTCAGATCTACCCCGGAGGAGACGATACCGGCGATCTTGTAGTAGGGCAGCACGGCGTGCCCCACTATGGCATCGACCACAGGGGCCACCATGGCGCTCAAGACCACGGCCATACCCACCAGCAGCATTAGCGGCGCGGAGTAGAGTCCCTCCAATCGGGGGACATCTCGATGCTCGACCCCTGTTGGGACGCCCAGCAGCTTGCCCATCCACTTGACCCAGAAGACCACTGTCGCGGCGCTGCCGACGATGAAGAACAGAGTGATCACCGGCATCCGCACCGAGGCCTCGATGGCGGCCCACTTGCTGATCAGCACCGCGAAGGGCGGCAGCAGCATCGTGAGAATGCCAACCACGGTGATGATCGCCAGCGCGGGCTGCCTGGAAACCAACCCCTCCATGTCCTCGATGTCCCGGCTACCGATCTTCTGCTCGATGGCACCCGTGCAGAGGAAGAGGAGCGCCTTGGAGATTGCGTGGAAGACTATCAGCATGATCGCCGCGCTGATCGCCAGTGGGGTGTTGATCCCAGCGCACGCGATGATCAATCCCAGGTTGGATATGGTGGAGTAGGCCAGCACCCGTTTGGCGTTGCTCTGGCTGATGGCCAGGACCGCGGTCAGCAGGAAGGTGAAGGCGCCGGCCACCGCGACCACCGTGCTCAGGTTTGTGCCCACGTAGGCCGGGGCCAGACGAACGACCAGGTACACACCCGCCTTCACCATCGTGCTGGAGTGGAGCAGGGCGGAGACCGGGGTGGGCGCCACCATAGCTCCCAGCAGCCAGCTCTGGAAGGGCATCTGGGCCGACTTGGTAAAACCCGCGAACACCAGCAGGGCCAGCGGCAGCATCACCGCCTCCGGCTGAGCGCCGGTGGATATCAACTCCTTCAGGGAGAGGGTGTGAGCCCTCTCAAACAGGAAGACGATACCGGCCGCGAAAGCCACACCGCCCAGGGAGTTCATCCACAACGCCCTCGTGGCATTGGCTATGGACTCCGGGGTGAGATCGTGCCGGATCAGCATGAAGGAGCAGAGGGTAGTGACCTCCCAGAAGAAGTAGACCCAGGTCAGGTTGTTGGCGAACACCAGGGCGTTCATGGCGCCCAGGAAGACCACCAGCCAGAAGAAGAAGCGCGGCTGGCGGCTCCTATCCAGCTGCAGATGATGCTCGTGGTCATTCATGTACTGCAGTGCGTACACGCAGATGAGGGAGCCGACGATGGAGATGATCAGGGCCATGATGATGGATAGCTCGTCCACGTAGAGGGCAGGTCTGACCTCAGCATGAGCCCCCATCACGAACTCGAAGTAGCCCATGATGGCCAGCTGCGCAACGGCGAAGACCGCTATCAGAGCGTTGCGCAGGTAGAGGCCAAGACCCAGAAACAGCAGCAGCAGCGCGAGGTCAGCCACAGCGATAATGCTGTTCCACTCTATGCCAGCCACCGGCGGGGGTGAGTACTCGAAGGGTCCATTCTGCAGCAACAGCAGCGAGACCCCGATCAGAACCACGGTGGTCACGATCACTGTGAGACTGCGGATCGCGCTGCTCCTGACGAAGTAACAGATCAGGCCGGCCAGCAACGGTAGCAGCGTCGCCACCGCCACCAATTGTGCGATTGGTTCCATGATTCGCCCCTCCTACTTCACCGACGAATCGCTGGTTGCCGGTTGAGGCAACATCACCAAAAAAGAAAAGCGCCCCCGCGGGGACAGACCCCGCGAAGGCGCTCGGCACCTTTCATATTGTGGATACCTGCATCAGCATCCGAAAGTCAGTATACGCTTTGTGAAGTCTTTGTCAAGGTAATTCCTTCCAGATCCAATATTCACCAACCAATAAGAAATTTTGAGCAATTCCTTGACTTTTCGGAGAGCACGCCGTAGTATCCGCGGAGACGAAGGAGGTGACCCGATGAGAAAGATCCTGGAGTCCTGCCCCAGCTGCGGCGGACCCCTGACAATCACCGAAGTGCGCTGCGACAGCTGCGGCACCCAGGTTCGCAGCCATTACCAGCCCTGCCCCTTCTGTCGGCTGTCTCCCGAACAGATGAACTTCACCCTGCTGTTCGTTCAGAGCCGCGGCAACCTCAGCGAGCTGGAGAAGGTTCTCGGGATTTCCTACCCGACGATCCGCGGAAAGCTGGACGAGATCATCAAAGTCATCTCTGCCGCTCCCTCGCCAGCGGCGGCTCCCACTCCAGAGGCCGCCGCGCCAGCTCCGCCCGCACCTGCTCTGGAGAGGGATTGGCGCCGCGAGGTTCTGAACCGGGTGGCCGGCGGAAAGCTCAGCGCGGCCGACGCTCTGATCGCCCTCCGTGACGGGGAGAAGCAAGATGGCTAGCTTCCGTCGCGAACTCCCCTCCGAGGGGTTGATCAAGGTCGACGTCGAGCTTTGGAGAGGCGATCTCACGGTCCGTTCCGCCCGACCCGGAGAGGCCGCGGTCCTGGAGTCCGACTGGGAGGTGGATGTCACGAGCGATGGCAGAACGCTGCGCGCCAGGCAACCTCTCGGTATCAAGCGCCCCTTCGATCTAGCCGATCTCGTTGGAGAACAGCAGGTGCGCATCGAGGTTGAGGGCGTCGTGCTCTTCGACAAGCAGATCCGCCACGGCGGAGGCGACGTGCTAATTGTTCTGCCTGCCTCTGTACGCGAGCTTCGTCTCAGGACGGCTCGTGGGGACATCCACCTGGAGGGGGTGGAAGTGGCTGCCGAAGCGTACACCGGCAGGGGAAACGTCCGGCTCTCCGACGGCGTCGGCCGGACCGCAGCCGGCACCGCGGCGGGCGACATCAACGTCTCGGGTTGGCGCGGCCACCTTCATGTCCGCACCAGTAAGGGCAATCTCGAAGTGAGAAGCGTGCACGGCGATCTCGATGCGAGGACCGGCAAGGGAGAGATCAGCATACAGGGAGCCAAGTCGAGGGTCGATGCCCACACCGACCATGGCAACCTGGTGGCGAGTCGGCTCTCGGGCCACGCGAGCCTCTCCACGGGACACGGCGATCTCGTGGCCACCGATCTGGAAGGGGCCCGGTTGGAGGGGTTCACCGGCCACGGGGAGATCACCCTGAGAGGCAGGATCGCCGGAGCGAAGGTCAAGACCGGCCACGGGGACATAGTCTGCCGCCTGACCGCCGCCGAAGGTGACCATGAGCTGCACACGGAGCGGGGCAACATCATCCTCGATCTGTACGGGGGCGTGGCCGCCAGAATCGACGCCTCGACCCGGCACGGGGGCATCGACTCGAACCTTCCGCTGGTCAGGGTGGGAACCTCCGGTCCGGCAGGCGTTTTCAGCCAGCGCCTGGTAGGAACGACGGCAGGAAGCGACCCGATCGCAAGCATCCAACTGAACACCAGGGGCGGAGACATCCGCGTCTTCCGGCGGGAAGGTGTGACCACGAGCGTAACGACAGCCGCGAATGGGGACGCCTCGGTACAGAAGGGTGAAGGCTCGAATCGGCTCGATTCCATGCCTGCTGAATCGCCGATTGCCCCTGGGGTCCCAGCCAACCCTCAGCCGTGGACGGCACCGGTCCTCCTGGCCGAGGAAACCACAGCAAACACCCAGCCGGATCGAGATGGCAATCTGGAACTAGAGGTTCTCCGAGCGCTCAGCCGAGGCGATCTGTCGGTCGACGAGACACTCCTGCTACTCGAGAAGATCAGGGAGGACGGCGATGTGACGAGAGAAAAGGTAGTCTCATGAACGCAAACAACACGTCGGAATACCCGTCGGAGTTCTGGTCGTCGAGCCGTGATCGGTACGAGGAGCGGCTCGCCCGGTGGGAAGCGCGGCAGCAGCGACGGGATCGGTGGGGCAACGACAGTTGGTGGGGCGGTGCCATTCTGATCCTGCTGGGAACCTTCTTCCTGTTGCAGAACCTCGGACTGCCGGTTGCGGGCAACTGGTGGGCCCTCTTCCTGATGATACCCGCCCTCGGCTCCTTCGAAGCGGCCTGGCACGCCTACCGGTTCGATGGAAGGCCCGCCGCAGCTAAGGGTCTGCTGGTTGGCGGTCTTATGTTCACCGTCCTGACGGTTATGCTGCTGCTGAATCTGAACTGGTCGCTGCTGTGGCCCGTGATCCTTGTCGTCATAGGGACCGGCCTGCTGCTCAGCAGCGTACTTTTCAGCGGCGAGGAGAGCTAGAGCCTTGTCTCTGAAGCCCGACTTGTCCACCCGTTCGGGTCAGGGAACGCCGCTGCGCTGCTCTTGCGGCAGCACCTTCGCGGAGGTGCGGGAGGACGGCGCCCTGGTGGTCGTGTCCCGACATCACGGCCACAGATGCGTCAACGTGCTGACGGTGGACCAGCTGGTAAGCCTGGTCCAGGAGGTCACGAAGAACACGACCGCCTGATGGCTGAATAGCTCGCCGAGCATCTGTTGCGCCCTGTTGCGCCCACCGGTTCACCGCCGGATGGGCGCTTTTCTGTCTTCTCGGCCACTACCACACCACGTTAGGAGGATCAGTTTGCAGGCAATCGGCGTTTTCTCGGACACCTTCTCTCCCTTGCGGAATCGAAACCTGAGCACCTACCTGGGCGGCCAGGGGGTCTCCCTCTGCGGTACCTTCATGCAGGCGACCGCCCAGTCCTGGACTGTGTGGCAGCTCAGCCACTCGGTCAGGGACCTCGGTCTTGTTGCCATGCTGGAGAGCCTTCCGCTTCTGCTCTTCGGC
>JAJYNT010000156.1 GCA_021786215.1 Chloroflexota bacterium
GATGCTGTGGGCTCGGCGGGCGCTGTCCTGGTAGAAGAAGCTCTCGACTTCGTAGCCGAGCTCGGCCAGGGTAGCGGCGGCAGACGCGCCGGCCAGCCCCGAGCCTACCACCAGGATCTTGTACTTGCGCTTGTTCGTCGGATTCACCAGCTTCATGTCGAAGCGGTACTTGTCCCATTTCTGCTCAACTGGTCCGGGCGGAATCTTGCCGTCCAGCGTCTCCTGGGCTACCTCGTAGAACGTGGCAGCGTCGTTGAGGGTAGAAGCGGACTGCAGTGGGTTATCCTGTTCGAAATTCCTCATTCGCGCTCCAGATTATTTGATCAGGCCGACCAGGACCGAGAAGGGGATCGAATCGTTGCCCAAGACGAACACGACAGCCGTCACCACGGCCAGAGCGCGCCAGATCTTGTCGATCCTTGGTCCATTCCAGCCAATCGTCTGGAACATGCTCCAGACGCCGTGGAAAAGGTGCACGCCAAGCGCTGCCACAGCCAGCATGTAGAAGATCGCAACGGGGACCACGTGGAAGCTGGCAATCATGTTGTCGTAGGGATCGCCTGGTCTGAAGTTGGGGTTCAAGGTGCCGGTGGTCAGGTCCAGCAGGTGGAAGATGATGAAAAGCGCGACGATGATCCCGCCCCAGATCATGGTGCGCGAGGCGAAGTTGGCTGCCAGATCCTTCTTCACTGCATAGCCAACCGGCCGGCTCGCCCGGTCCCGTAGCCAGACCGTGAGAGCCGAGTAGAAATGTAGGACCACAGCAACCACCAGCACCACACGCAGAATCCAGAGAGCCTGCCCGTATCCCAAGAAGGGGGCGCCGATCTCGCGCAGGAACTCCGAGTAGTGGTTGAGGTACTCACGCCCCGCGTAGACCTTGAGGTTGCCCCACATGTGCAGGAGGACGAAACCGTAGAGAATGAAGCCCGTCACAGCCATGACGACTTTCATGCCGATGGTGGATCGGTAGAGGGCCAGGAATCCGATCAGGGAACGCTGGCCAGTGAGTTGAGCTTTGATCATCCCTTCTCTCCAAGACGCGCGATTCTCCTCCGACGCTCGACGCGCCCTTCGAGGCATGGAATGCTCGAAGAGGGCGGCGGATGCGAAGCGCCGGTGGTACGATGCGGGAATACCATCTCGCGAAAGCCCCAACTCTCACCACCCCGGGCGATGAGTGACGGACCCCACGACAATCGAAGTTTACACCTTCTGCCCCGTTTCAGTGAAGCCTTGGTATTCCCTCATCAGAGAATCACTTCCACCGCGGGCCTGCTCCGCAGGGTCTCGGGCATTCCGATGAGCAGGGGCAAGCGCACGAAAAGATCGATGGCCACAAACCCGAGGAACACATATTGTGGGCCGACTTTGTCCCACATCAAACCCGCCACGATCGCCGCCAGGGCGCTGAGTAGCATCCGAAAGAAGCGAGTGATGCCCAGCCAGCGGCCCATCTGGCTGGCCGGCACCAGCTCCCTCTCCATGGCCGCTCCAATAGGACCAGCTATATAGTAGAAACCCTGGAGAGCACCGGCGATCACCAGAAGCGCTGGATGACCAGCCCACACGAGGACAAGATTGGAAATCCAGAAGAGCGGCGTTGCCATATACAGAACCCTCTTCCTCCCCGATCTATCGGCAAGCCGGCCCAGAGGGATCGCGAAGACTATGGATGTCACGGCCTGCGCCGTGACCATCGCCCCCAGGATGTACGCATCGGCTCCTTTCACCTCGTGAGCGTAGACCTGCGAGAAGGGGAAAACCATGGCCAGCGGCAGCTGGCTGATTGAGGTAACAACCAGCCACCGCTTGAGGTGCTGGCCTTCCTTCAAGACCTGATGCAGGTCCCTGAACATCCTCTTTGGGGTGCCGCGAACGTTCACCCACCGATGGTCCGACAGCTGGGTTAGCACCAGCGTGAAGGTCCCAAGAGTTGCCGCAGTGGCCACAACGAACAGGGGGCGAATGCCGCCGACCCCCACTCCGCCCGAGCTGGCGACCAGCCACGCCCCAATCAGGGGACCCGCCATGCCCAGTAACCCTGCCGTCACGGTCTCACAGATCATCATCCCCGTGGCGCGATCCCGGCTCGCCAGGCAGTTCCCGCATACCGTGGCGCAGCCGAGGATGCTGGTGGAGTATCCCAGCCAGTAGGCTACCATCGCCAACAAGGCCATCGGCCAGCTTTGGGCAAGCGCGTAGGCCAGGTACGAAACGATCAGCATGCCGATGCCGCCCAGGTAGACCCTCTTCGTACCGATCCTATCTATCAGCCAGCCGGTCGAGGGACCGAGTAGGGCTGCCGCGACCATTCCCGCGCTGTTTATCGCCCCCAGCTGGGTCGCGGTTGCCCCCAGGGCAACGATGTAGAGGGACTGATAGGGGAAGATCATCTGGTACACGAGCCTGTCCAGGGAGGTCCGCGCGACGGTAACCCTCCAGTCGCGCGCCTGCCTTCGAAGGAACGAGATCCCGTGGGCTGCCGTATGGGCAGGCATGTAAGCGAAGTGTGCCACTCGGTACGCTCCTGACAAACGGTGTCGGGAAACAAGAGCCGGGAGGGCTGCCGATGCGCGGACCTTCAGTGGTCCGCCCTCCAGGCCCGCCGGTGGGAGGGAGTTTCGATCATTTCGACCCCTTCGCGGATCGAATATGAGCGTATGCCCGCCAGCATCCTAGAGGATCATCTCGGTGCCGTCAAGTAGAGTGTGCCCTCTTTGTCACTGCTCAGGGAAAATGTCCGCCATACTTGAGATGTGGGGACCAATCAGCCGAGGTTCGCCGGCAACGCCGTGTTCGATGCTCTCATGGGGTCTCGCCCGTGCTCGCAAACAGCTACATGCAGGTCAAGCTCGATCTCGATGACACTTCCCGTGTTTCTTGGGGAGGCAGCGCACGAAATTCGGGAAATTGTCGCACGGCTTCTGCGCACTCTGGCGCCAGATGACGTCGTGAAGTCGCGACCGTGGTACGAGCAAGAGATAGGAACCTCAGGATCGACTCACAAGCAACGAGCTCGGTACATTCTGGAGCAGCAAGAGGCTGGCTCTAAGCAGATCGAGGTAGTCGAGGAAATACAACTCCTGGAGGATCGAATTGGTGGCCTCGTATGCGCAGCCTGAACGCGGGCGAGCGACGCGGCTCACCGCTCCAAGGATCGCAGAGAGGTCATGCGTATCCTTAAGTACTTCGAGGCCTTTGCGGCGGCCCCCCTCAACTTCTAGCAGGAGTGCACTAGCGCCGCAGTTGCGCAACCAGGAACATTTCGTCGGATTGGCCGGCCTCGATCGTAACCACTTCCGGCGCCCTGGTTTCGGGAAACATCCTGCAAAAAATATTGCATGTTACCCTGGTTCATGTTATGATCGTTGCAGGTCCTTCCCGGGCCGCGCGGCCCGTTTTCCTTGCAGTGGCGCCAGGTGACTTGCGCTCGCTTCACTAACTGATGGCGTGATCATTGTGAGCAACGGATCTTCCCTCGAAAGTCGCATAAGTGCTGCTTCCCCGAAGCTCAGCGAATCGCGCCGCAAGCTGGCCAAATTCGTTCTCGAGAACAACATGTTCGCCGCCTTCGCCTCCGCCACAGAACTGGGCGAGCAGGTCGGCGTTAGCCCCGCCACAGTCGTCCGTTTCTGCCAGACCCTCGGCTACGAGGGCTACCTCGAGTTCCAGCTCGACCTTCGGGCCTCAATACCCACCTACCTTCGGGCCATCCAGCGACTCGAAAAGGGCGACGGAAAGTTCAGCGAGGAGGGTGGCTTCAATCGGGTGTTCGAGCTCGACTCCCAGAACATCCGCCGGACCTTGGAGGTCCTCCCCACGGAGCGCTTTGACGCCGCGGTTGCCGCCCTCTCCAAAAGATCGGATATTCTTATCGTCGGCTCCGGGATCTCTGCCGCCCCTGCCGTCTACTTCAGCCACCTGCTCAACACGATGGGTCTGGATGCTAGGGCGGTCACCTGCGGAGGCATTCCGCTGGCGACGGAACTGGTCAAGCTCAAACCCTCGAGCGTGCTGGTTGGCATCGCCGTGTGGCGCTACGTGGCCGAGACAGTCCTCGCCATGGGCAGGGCCGCCCACGCGGGCGCCACCCGTATCGCGTTCAGCGACAGCCCCGTATCCCCTCTGGCCCAGCGTGCCGACTATGCCTTCCACATCGTAACCCTGGGGGCGGCGCACAGCCGCTCCATTACCGCCGCAATGGCCCTTGTGAACGCCTTCACTTGCGCTCTCGCCGATGCCCGGCCGGAAGAGACGGCCAGGGCGTTGCGCGAGATCGACTCCGCTTATCGTGATGCCAGTCTGCTGAGTGCCGATTAGCTCGGCAGGCACGTAGTCTGGGTTTTCCTGGAACCCCAGGCTCAACGACGAGTCGCAACTGGCACCTAGTCACGAAGACGTGATCACCCTGAGACAGCAGGCCGTGGCGAGCCATGCCCGCATACCTATAGACCCAGTCTCGCGGAATCGAGGCTGCTGCATTGGTCGCGGGTTGGGCGCGCCAGCGGCAAGATGCACAAGGAGTACGTGGAGGCCGCTCGTGTCTCGGGACGAGGCGATCTGGCCATCATGGCCGTGGAGATCTTGCCCAACATCGTCCAGTCGGTGTTCGTGCTGGCGACTCTGCGGATCGGCTACATGATCATCATGGAGGCCAGTCTCAGCTTCCTCGGCCTGGGCATCCAACCGCCGGACCCAGCGTGGGGCTCGATGGTGGCGAGTGGCCGCGACTACCTGCTCAAAGCGTGGTGGGTATCGACCTTCCCCGGGCTCGCGATCCTCGTGCTGGTAGTGTCCATCAACTTGTTCGGCGAGGGCTTGCGCGACATCCTCGATCCTCGACTCAAGGTGGAGTAGCGAACAGTGGACGCCAACGGCCGGCTTCTCGAAATCGAGGACCTGACGACCGTCTTTCCCACTCGACGCGGGTTGGTGCCGGCTGTATCCGGTGTCAGCCTCTCATTGGATCGAGGCGAGATCCTGGGCATGGTCGGGGAGTCGGGCTGCGGAAAGAGCGTCACGATGCTCTCGATTCTGCGGCTGATCTCCTCGCCGGGGCGGATAGCTTCCGGCCGGGTTCTGTTCCAGGGACGCAACCTGCTTGGCTTGCCGGGTCACGAAATG
>JAJYNT010000129.1 GCA_021786215.1 Chloroflexota bacterium
AGCCATGTTAACCTCCCCGGCGATGCTGTTGTCATAGTAGTCGCGGCTACCCACCATGGCCATGATCTCCCCAGTCCTGGGGTTCAGGGCTACCAGGCCGGCGTTGTTTGCATTCTGGATCCTGAGGTTCTCCATGTGCGCGTTGATGGCGTTCTCGGCGATCCTGTTCATCCTCAGGTCGAGGGTGGTGGTCACCTTCAGTCCCAAGCGGTACACCACATTGGCACCATACTTCTGCTCCAGCAGCTGGCGGACGTACATCACGAAATGGGGTGCCTCGAAGGGCTCCTTCGCGCCAGTCTGCAGCTTCAGCACCTCCTGCCTGGCCCAATCCGCCTGCTCCTGAGTGATGTAGTTCTGCTGAACCATACGGTCGAGAACGTGCGACTGCCGCTTCTTGGCAGCTTCGAGATTGATGACCGGGTCGTACTGGCTGGGGGCTTGGGGTAGTCCAGCCAGCAGTGAAGCCTCAGCCACGTCCAGGTCCTTCGCGGACTTGCCGAAATAGGTTCTCGCCGCGGCCTCGATCCCATAGGACAGGTGGCCGTAGTAAACCTGGTTCAGGTACATCTCCAGGACCTGGTCCTTGGAGTACTGCTGGGAAATCTTGAACGCGAGAGCCGCCTCCTGCATCTTCCGGATGTAGCTCTTCTGGTCCCGCTCCGATCGGTCGATCAGAACGTTCTTCGCCAGCTGCTGAGTTATGGTGCTGGCACCCTGTACCAGTTGGCCCTGAACCATGTTCTGCCAGACAGCCCTGGCGATCCCGATGGGATCGATGCCGGAGTTGCTGTAGAAATCCTTGTCCTCGGTCGCGACGGTGGCGTCGATCAGGTTCTGGGACACGTCCCCGAGGTGCACCGGAAACCGCCGGCCCCCGTTCTGATCGTCTATCTGATACAGCAACGTCCCATTGCGATCCAGGATCTGGGTAGTCTTGAAGGAGAACTCCTTGGACAGCTCGTTAACAGGAGGAAGATCGGTGGTGTAGGTGGCGAAGACTGAGCCGACACCGGCAGTGAGTACAATGAGTCCAGCTCCAATGAGGACAACGCCGAAAAGCAGAAAGAACCTCCACCCCAGGGCGGACCGCGGCATCCGGGATAGCCTCTGGGCCCTGGTCCGGTCCAGATACCTGCTCGTCAGGCCGCGGTTCTTGCGGATATCACCCCTCTGGCCGTTGCGAAGCCTGGGATCGTGTTGCGCCATCTTCCCTCAGTCCCAGATGATGAGAATGTCGAGAGCAAGGGAAGAGACGCATCCACCATGCCAGAATAGACGAACGGCGAAGTCAGGCCGGGCCGTACTCTCGGAGTGCATCCAGCATGGCGAGGACGTTCTCAGGGGGTACGCCATCCTGAATATTGTGGACCGTGGCCATTACATAGCCGCCACCGGGAGCCAGATCGTCCAATCGGCGCCGCACCTCATCGCGAACCTCTTCAGGCCGGCCAAACGGCAGCACCCGCTGAGTGTCGATGGCTCCCCAGAACGTTAGTTCACTACCGAACTCACTCTTCAGCTTTGCGGTATCGCCCATCCCAGCGGCGCTCACCTGGACGGGATTCAGAATGTCCACCCCCATCTCGATGAGGTCCGGGATGAATGGATACACGGCGCCACAGCTGTGGAAGAAGACCCGTGCGCGGGTGCGCCGTTTCACGAAGGCGATGATCTCCGCCAGCCTGGGCTTGAAGAAGCGCCGATATACCGAAGGGGAGAAGAGGCCACCTACCTGGGTTCCGAGATCGTCGGCCATCACCACAACGTCCAGCTGGTCTCCGACTTCCGCGAGGAAGCGATCCCAGGCACGTAGCCCAATCTCGGTGCAGCGATCCAGCAGCGCATCGATGAACGCTGGGTTCTCTATAAGGTCCATCATGCCGACGACGTAGCCGCGCATCCAGAGATGCCGGCTGGTAATGTCTGTGCCTAGGGCGCAGGAGCCTGCTAGGGCATAGCTGGTTTTCTGGCGAATCCTGAGGGCCTCATCTCTCAATCCGGCATAGCGGGCCGGATCATCCGGGTCGGGCCAGGAATACCGCTCGAGCGCCTCCATCGTAGGCTCAGCGATAGGCCCCTCCATCCGATCGAAGAAGTGCCCACCGACCACAGGCATCTGGATCCGGACACCCCACTCGTCGTAGTACTGGTAGTATTCGTCGACACGAGAGATCTCGAGATGCCAGGCAGAGGATGGCCTGGGCTCAATCCCTACGCAGGTCGCCCCCACTGCTTCGAGAAAGCGGGGGTCCAGCGCCGGCAACTGCCCGATAACATTCGCAATCCTCAGGGACTCGATCTCCATCCCCATCGCCCGCACCAGATCGAGATAAGCCTCCTTCCCTATGGAGGTGACCTTGGTGCTGCCCAGATCGAAAGGCACGAGATCCGGCTCCCGGTGATCCAGTGCCGCCAGAACCCTCTCTCTGGGGCTCATTCGTTCTGACATTCCGCCAACCTCAATCTCACCAGCGCAACTGTAGTTTCACCTCTCCGCCGTGTGCCAGCGAAAGCGACAGCTCTTTGCCATCCCAGGAGGTGGAGACCCTTTGCCCGTCCACGAAGGCCTGGCTATCGGAAGGCAGGCCCCTCACACTCAAGGAGCGCACCGTCGCAGGCAGTCCCGCCATCTCCACCTCCAGGTCGCGCTCCGTTCTGTACTGAGATACCCTCGTCACCCCGAGTGTAGACTCCGACGTCGAGTCACCAAGTACGTCATTCCTTAAGTCGCTTGCGTAGGGCGGGGGTTCATCCCCCGCCGCTGCTCGCACTTCCGGCGCCGGGCGGCGGGGCACAAGACCCCGCCCTTCGAACGATGCACTGCGGGAGTCGCTCCCCCCTTCAATAAGAAGGTCGACGGTGGAAGCGCCACGCAGCGGAGAAAACAGAGTGATGTTTTCAGCATCGACCCGATCGGCTACCCATGCGGCGGGAGCCCCGACCGGCAGCGCCGATCCAGCCCTCATGTACAGTGGCACTCGATTCAGTGGAACTCGCTCCTTCAGGTAACGGCCCCCTTCCAATGGCTCTCCAGTCCACCAGTCGTACCATCCGCCAGACGGTAGGTAGAGGCTGCGCGTCACCGGCTGCTCGGAGTCACTGAAGACCGGCGCCACCAGCAGGCTGGAACCCAGAAGGTACTGGTCGTCGATGGTGACGACTCCGGGATCGTCCGGAAACTCAAGAAGCAGGGGACGCAACATCGGAAGGCCCTGCACGGCTGCCTCCCGAGCGCAGTGGAGCAGGTACGGGAGCAGGCGGTAACGTAGCCGTGCGAACTCACGGAAGATCTCGAGCGCCTCGGAACCGAACTCCCATGGCTCGCGAGGCGTGGTGCCGTGGGCCCGCGCCAGGGGACTCAAAAGCCCGAACTGAGCCCATCGGATGTAGAGCGCAGGCGAGGGAGGGGGCCCGTAGAAGCCCCCGATATCGTGGCTCCAGATCCCAGGAGCGGAGAGGGCGTAGCTTAGGCCGCCCCTCAGTGTGGCAGCCATCGCTTCAACGCTGGTCTGTGGATCCCCACCCCACTGTCCCGGATAGCGCTGAGAGCCGGCCCAGGCCGAGCGCCCCCACACCAGACCGGCGCGGCCGGTCTCCTCGGCGGTCACATCCGCGACGGCCCGGTTGTACAACAGTGGGAAGAGGTTGTGGCGGGTTGCGCCATCGCCCCCATCGGCGAACTGCGATTCCTCCGGCACACCCTCGCCGAAATCGGACTTGAAGACTGACACCCCCATCCGCAGAAGGGGTCGGTGCTTGTCCTGCCACCACCGCCGGGCCTCTGGATCGGTGAAGTCCAGAATACCCCTGGGCCGGCCATCCACAGCCTGGATCGCATCGGGCTGAATGGGGTTCCCCTCGCCGTCTTTCACCAGGAAGCCTTTGGCCACGGCCTCGGCGTAGCTGGGAGTGCCCTCGGCCAGATAGGGCAGCTCCCAGAGGGAAAGCTTGAAGCCTTGCGCCTTGAGACGGCGAAGCATCCCTTCCGGATCAGGAAAGGTCTCACGGTCCCACTCGAAGTCACAGTTCAGGCTGTTCACGCGCAGCCAGGCGGGATCGACATGGAGGACATCAGCTGGGATCCCCTCTGCCCTGAGGCGATCCGCCACCCCCTCCACCTCTGCCCGAGTCTTGTATCGGCAGCGAGACATCCAGAGCCCGAAGGCCCAGTCGGGCGGAACCGCGGCGTGCCCGGTCAACTCCGTGTAGTCGGCAAGGATCTGCTTGAAACCGGGCCCCGCGAAGAGGAACAGATCCAGCACCGGCTCCTCGGCGACCATGGTGTACGAGGACAGGGATCTGGTGCCAAGCTCCGCGGTCACCCGAGCGGGGGTGTGGAGGAAAAGACCGTACCCCCGGCTGGAAAGCAGGAAGGGAATCGGCTTGTAGGCACCGTTGGTAGTGGTTCCCCAGGCATCCGCACTCCAGAGAACCACCCGACTGCCGACCTTGTCCAGCTGTCCGAACTGCTCGCCAAGGCCGTAAAGCCGCTCGCCAGCTTCCAGCGCCAGTGAGAAAAGGGTCTCATCCCTCCCGTCTTTCCGCCGAATCGCCAGGGGAGGCGAGTGGAGCAGGCCGTGCACGTCCAGGTCGTCCATGGGGAGTCGGGCCACCACGGTTCCGTCCGCGCGGCGCACGACAAGGTCGAAGGGGTTGAACCGAACCTGCACGGACAGCTCCTCAGCCTTCAACAGAAGGGAATCCTCTTCAGGAACCAGATCCAACGGCATCCGCGGAGGATTCGGCTGCACCAGCATTCCGAAGTCCCGCCCTCCAGCCTCTCCAAGGGTCATCCGCAGGGTGCGGGGCCCGGAGAGGCTGATGGCAAGCTGCACCGTCTCGGTTTTCCAGGAGGGCCGCCAGGCGAGAGTTGGACGGTTAGGGGTGTTGGTGTTGGACAGTTGCTCCTCAGGGGACTCGGCCGTCACGACGAGGGGACGGATCGGACCGGCGTTCCAGACGGCGCGCACGGCCTCCAGTCGAAGAATAACGGCATTGCCCTGCCTCAACCATCCTAGAACCCGGCGTACCAAATAGGGCTCACCCGGTTCGATCTCGATCCCAGAACCAGCCGTCGTCATCTATACATCCTTTCTCCCTCTGGGAGAGGCGTGA
>JAJYNT010000496.1 GCA_021786215.1 Chloroflexota bacterium
ATCTTCAGAACCTCGCTCACCGCCTTCGACACCTGCTCTGCATCGCTCACGTCGGCCGAGAGCGCGATCGCGTTGCCGCCGGCCTCCTTCAGTCTGGACACCACCGCTTGGGCCCGATCGAGGCCCAAGTCCACCACAGCCACCGACGCACCCGCCTCGACGAGTGCCAGAGCAGTGGCCTCACCGAGTCCACTGCCACCTCCAGTGACGATGGCCACCTTGCCCTGCATTGATGGTTCCATGGGCTATCCCTCCAATTCCTTGTCTAGCAGCGGCTTGAACAGTGATGTGGCGTTCACCTCTCTGTTGGGTACCAGGGTAGGTAACTCCAGGTGGTAGGTGCCGCTGGGCAATATCCCGCATCCCCCGTATTTCCGCAGCAGCAGGAGCTGAGCCAACACCTCCTCGCCCGCGTGCTCGGCCGGTAGCCGGTCCCACCAGGAAAAGCCGCCCACATCTAGCAGCTTCTTGCGGTCGTACAGGACGTTGGCGCCACCGACCCAGGCTACCTTGTAGCGTACTGGCTCATTCCCCGTTACCAGCATCGCCGCCAGGTGCAGGGGATTCGCGGCATTGTTCACCTTGTGTCGGTCCCATGGGATCTCCTCCCACTCAAATGGCTCAGGCTGAACCGGCCCCTCCCACAGCTCGATGTTCTGCTGCCACGGACGGAAATCGTCCAGGTAGCTCAAGCCGGTTGCCGCGCAACCCACGAAACCGATCTGCTCCTGCCGCATCACCATCAGCATTCGTTCCACCACCTCCGGCTCCAGCAGGACGTCGTCGTCCAGGAATTGAACGCAGTCCGCCTCGCTCTGACTCAGCAGGAAGTGGCGTTGCTCCGCGAGGCCCCGTCTGGGCAGATGGCGGAAAGTCCTCACCCGCCGTCCCCGGTAGCGGAATGCCCTCACCAGGGTCTGGATCTCCGCGGAGTCCAGCATTCCCTCATCATCCCCCTGGTCCGAGATAACGAGATCCAACTCCCGGTAGCTCTGGCCGAAAAGACTGGCCAACACCACGGCCAACCCGGTCTTTCTGCCGGCGGTCGGAATGAGGACCTCAAGCGTGGGGCTCATGGAAGTCTTCCTCGCCGCCTCATGATGCCCCGCCCTTCCTCGCCGTCGCACCGCCTCCGGCGCCGCCCGACGGAAATGGCACGATCGCATGGCCGTTTCGCCCCTGGCCGTTTCGCGAGTGGGTCAGACCATCTCGGTGGGCCCTGAGCATCGCCTCGTACAGCTCCGCGGTCCGTTCCCCCACCTTCTGCCAGGTGAACAACCTCTCGACTCGAGCCCTCGCGGCTCGTCCCATCCGACGAGCCATGGCACGGTCCAGCAGCAGTCTCTCCATCTGTCGGGAAAGGGCAATCGGATCCCGGGGCGGGACCAGGAAACCGGTCTCCTCATCGGCGATGGTGAATTTGATGCCCCCGACGTCGGAGCCGATGACAGGCACTCCGCAGGCCATGGCTTCCAGCGGAGTCAGCCCAAAGGGCTCGTACCAGGGGGTCGTGACCGCGACGTCGGCGGCCGAGTAGTAGAGCTTGAGCCGATCCTGCGGCCGCTTTCCAGTGAACACCACTCGGTCTCGAACCCGATGCAAAGTCGCGATGTCGGCCAGGCGACGGATCTCGGGCGTCTGCATGGGATCGCCGTCCACCGTCTCCCCACCCACTATCAGCAACCGCATGGGCACGGTCGACCGTCGGGCCAGCCGCGCGAACGCCAGCACCAGGTTGTCTATCCCCTTTCTGGGCAACATCCTCCCCACGTACACTGCCATCCATTCACTGGGATCGAGCCCCAACTCCTGCCGGGCCTTCTCCTTTGAGACGGGCTGGAAAGTATCGACGTCAACCGCGGACGGTATGACCTCGATCTTGGATGGATCCGCGTCGTAGAGAGTAACCAACTCCTGCATCTCGTTAGGACATTGGGCGATGATGCGGTCAGCAGCCTCCATGACCGCGTACTCCGCCACCACGCGATCTTGGGGACTGGTGTCGGCATCCCCCTGGTATTGGCGCTTCACTTTTCCAAGGGCGTGAAAGATCTCCACAACAGGCAGGTCCAGCATCACTTTTGCCTCGCAGGCAACCCACCCCGACATCCAGAAGTTGGCATGGATGAGGTCGTAGTCCAGTCCACTCTGGCGAACGAACTCAAGGAATCTGTCGCGAAACCGAGGCATGTATGCCCACATCGGATCCTTCTTGATGAAGTGTGCCGGGCCCGCACGCAGGTTCAACACTCTAACCCCGGGTGCCCAGTCCACCTCCTCGGGAAGCTCCTCGCTGTCGCGCCGGGTGAAGACGTCGACCTGGAAGCCCAAAGACGCCACGTTCTTGCTGACCTGATCCACATACACATTCTGTCCACCGGCGTCCTCGCTACCCAACAGCGCGACCGGGCTGGCGTGCTCACTGAACATCGCGATCCGCCCTTTAGTCCCCGCCATGAACACGTTCCCCCTGACCTTCAGTTGTGACCCCCAATTCTCCCATCGCCAGGGCAAAGGCCCTAGCCCAGTCTCGACTGAAGCGCTCAATCGAGAACCGCTCGCGAGCCATCTCCCGCGACCTGCGTCCCATTCTCACGGCCTCTCGCCTGTCCGACAGCAGGTGGGTCATCCGATCCGCAAGGTAGTCGAGATCGTTGGAGACATAGCCGTTGACCCCGTTTTCGACCACTGTGGGCACCTCGGTGGTGGCTAGGGCCACGATGGGCATGCCCACGGCCATCGCCTCGACCAGCGCGAGCGGTAGGCTGGTGTAACGTATGGGGTTGAAGAAGAAACGGTACCGGGCCTCCATCTGGAGCAGATCGGTGTGCGGGATGTCTCCCAGTCCACCCAACTCGAGAGAATCCATGCCCACCAATTCGAGTGGGACCCGCTGTCGCATCAGCTCCCAGACGTCGTAGCCAGCGATCCTGTTCCGTCGCTTCAGCCCATTCACCACCACGATCCCCTTGTCCAACTCCCCCGTGTAGCTGGCCTCATCGTCCAGCGCCGCACCATGCTCAATCACCATAGTGGGGCATCGACCGGAGTCCCACATCATTCGGTTGAAGTGGGTGACGTGAACCAGCAGCGTGTGCGGGTCATCCACAGGGTGTTTTGTGTCGGTGGGATGCCCCTTGGGGGTGTTGTGCTCCAGGTAGATGCGAGGCAGCCGCCGCTGCTCCTCCGAGAGGATCTCGTACTGGTCCTCGAAATAGTTCTTCGGCGTCTGGTGGATCACCAGGTCCAGGGCAAGCTTCGGCACTTCCTCGGAAGGGATTTCGTGAACGTTCTCCGGCCAGCGGAAGGTCTTCCCCTTTCCACCATATCCCTCCGGACGGCCGGGCTTGACCGGCAGGTAGAAATTGGCCGAGGAGCGGACTATGTAGTTCAGATAGCTGCCATGAATGTGCCAGATCAGTACGTTAGGTATGCCCATCGCTCCACCAACGCCAATGATTCCTCGACCACCCGCTCGGGCGGTATCTCAGAAATGGGAACGCTACGACCCGACCAGAGCGCCCTGTGACACTCGACATCCAGAGGCGCCCAGACAGCGGGATCGGTCGGTCCGAACAGCACAACGCTGGGGGTCCCCACGGCCGCAGCCAGGTGGGAAGGTCCGGTATCGTTGGTTACCAGCAGTCGCAACTGTGTCAGCAGCGCAGCTAGTCCTCCGAGAGAGGTCTTCCCGGCTACCAGGCAGGCTGGCCCACTCCGCATTTCCGCTGCCACGGCCGCGGCCAGATCCATCTCATCATGGCTGCCCGTGATGATCAGCTGAGCCGACAGCTCAGCCGCGAGCGCATCCGCAACGAAGGCGAACTGCGCAACCGGCCACCGCTTCGCCGGATCCTTGCCCCCAGGATGCAGGCCGATCAGCGGCCTACTCAGATCGATCCCCTCCGCCTCGGCCACCCTTTCTATCTCGACCAGGTCGGACGGCAGAAGTGGAAACTCCATCCTCGGGGTCCCAACAGCCCCCAGCACGCCCACCAGTCTCAGCCACCGCTCGATCTCGTGGATCCCATCCTCCCATACGAGCTCCAGATCCAACTGCCTCGAGTGGTCCCCATCGCCGGGCCGATAGCCCAGACTCCCCCGTGCCCCCAGTTGGGCCACGAACCGGTTGCTCACTCGCCCATCGCCGTGCATCTGGATCGCCAGATCGTATCGATACCCCCGAGCCTCCTCCAGGAAACGCGAACTTCGGCCTCGATCCCAGTCCACCCCCTCCATGCCCTCGTAGCCGGGGAAATCCAGACAACGGTCCAGATACGAGTAGCGCTCCACGAGAGATCGGACCCAGGGCAAACCGATCATGGTGACCTCCGCCCGCGGGTAGCGATCTCGGACCGCCCGGAGGGCCGGGACGGAGCAGAGGAAGTCGCCCAGGTGGAGGGCCCGAAAGATCGCTATCCGCTCGACCGGTGCGACTTCCAAGGAAGGACCTATCCGCAAGGTGGGCCAGGGATCCATCACGCAGCCTCCCGGTTCAGGGCTTCTCCGTCCGCGTTCGGGGTGTCGTCCCCCGCCCGGATACCGTCTATGCGCTGCGCGCCCCTCTTCCCCAGCATCTCCTCAGCCACATCTACGACCTCCCTAGGAGAGATCTCCAGACACTCCAGGTTGTAAGGACATTCCATCCGGTAGCAGGGACTGCAACTCGTGTCCCTGCGAAGCAGTCGAGTGGGGGTGTATGGTGATCGCCACTGGCTCTCAAGATCGGTACCGGAGAAGGTCACCAGGCTGGGAACGGCCAGCACGGCGGCAAGATGCATCGGAAGGCTGTCGTTGCACACAACCAGCTCGCTCCCCGCCACCACAGCCGCGAGCTCCTCGACCCCGGTTTGACCCGCCAGACTGAGAACACCAGCCGAACCGGAGGCGACAAACTCCAGTTCGGGCTCCTCCCGCTGCGATCCGGTCAGCAGCACGGTCAATCCGGTCCGCCGCCACAGCAATCGGGCGACGGCGGCGAAGCGCTCCAGTGGATAGCGCCGCGCGGAGCAACTCGCCCCGGGGTGAACCACCAGATAGGGACGATCGAGATCCGCTCCAGCGTTCGCGAGCAGCGATCTGGCCCGTTCTCGGGCCTCGGCCGGG